>CAYQWD010000136.1:337-7110 GCA_964420955.1 uncultured Paludibacter sp.
TTTTCCATGTCGTTAACTAATTGCAGAAATGCAGGAGCAGGTGGAATTTCTTCGAAATAATATTTCCCCTTTTCAGGTTCTACGGTTCCTTTATTACACATAATCTGCTCTTCGAGACCGTAAAATTTACTCGAAAGTACAGAGTCGTAGTTCATTTTCACTCCATTATCGAATATGTAAATACAGCTCACGTTGTCGTAAACCTCACGTTTTTCTTTCCAGAAGGTGATAGCGCCGTGCCCCATAACCTTATCCGGAATTTGTCGCATTGCCCATGTGCCAATCTGAAGTTGATGGCAGGCAAGTTCTGTCATAGTTCCTTTCGAGTGTTTTTTGTAAAGCCGCCAGTTGATATGTTCGTCCAAATCGGGCGAAGGAATTGGACGACGCCAGTCGTTATTACGGTGCCAAAAAGTACGAAATCCGCTAATTTCGCCAAAAATGCCGGCATGTACAAGTTCAATTGCACGAATATAGCGTGGATCGAAAAGCCGCTGTTGGCCTACAAAAAACACTTTTCCTGATTTTTGGTGTTGTTGATAGACTTCGTGTGTTTCTTCAAGCGTATATGCAATTGATTTTTCGCAGAATACATGTTTTCCTGCTTCGAAAGCATCCATTGCCATCTTATAATGTAAATCCAACGGTGTTGTAATTATCACAGCATCAATGCTTTTATTTTCGAGCAGTTTTCGGTAATCTTTGTAAACCTTTGCCTTGGGAGCAATTGCCAACGCTGCATCAATTGAAGGTTGATATATATCTGCAATAGCTACAATTTCCACTTTTGGATTTTGCGCCAAAAAAGACATCAGAAATTGCCCCCGCGAACCAGGGCCAATCATTCCAATGCGGGCAAGTTGCCCCGTTGTATGTTTTTGTTCCGAAAAAGCCGAAAACCACGGACTTGTAGCCAGCAAAGCGCCACCACTTATGAGTCCCATGTTTTTCAGAAATTGTCGTCGGTCCATATTTCTCATATATCCACTAACTCCCTTAAGAGTGAATTAAATTAGTTTTGTTGTATATTTTATTTCCCAAAAAGCCGCCTACAGCAAGCACAGTTCCACACTTAATACTTTTCAGCCTTAACAAGATATAATTCTATCCGACAGAATAGAATCAAAAAAAAGTAGTAATTGTTCCTACTTCTCTTTATAGTTTTCGGGTTAAAGTTTATAAAAATACTTCCACTCGCTACGTGGTTCTGCGCCTTTCAAAAGCTGATTAGCAAGTTCATTGTTAGTAAATTTTTTCGATTTCGTGTCAAATTTCAGTTTCGCATTCAGTTGCTGCGCAATTACACCCAAACAGAAAACCTGACAGAGCGGACCGGCTACTTCAAAAGGTGAGCGTGCCTGTTCCTGACCTTTGCAGGCAAGCAGGAAGTTTTTGAAATGGTTTGAAGTGCTTTGAGGAATTTCGGGAAGTTTCGAAGCCATTTCTTTAGCTTTTTCTTCCGGAATTATCGAAAGCGTACTTCCGTGCGATCCACCTTTGAAAATGAGGTCATTGCTATAAATGATTTTTCCGGGATTCAGTTTCGATGGCATAATCTGTCCTGTGCTGGGAGGCGGAATATTCGGGTCGAGTACTACGTTTCCGTAACTTTCCGGCACCGGTGGGAGATTGTCAAGCCCATCGTACCATGTTACAACACAGGCAGGCATATTTTTCCGCTCAGAAAATTTAAACTCGATTGTTGATGAATATGGAAAAAAGAATTTATTATGACCTTTGGCATACAACATATTGATTTCGTTAGGCAAACCAAGTTCCAGAAAGCGATGGGCGGTATCAATAATATGTGCGCCCCAATCGCCAAGTGCACCCATTCCGTAATCGTACCAGCAACGCCACTGTCCGTTTACATAATCTTTGTTGTAATCACGGAATTGTTCGGTTCCGAGCCATGAATCCCAATCCATTGTGGGTGGAACAGGCTCAGCTCCGGGCATACTTTTCATGTTTGAGTCGAAGTTGTGCCATCGCCGCGGATTATTCATGTGAGCTGTGATGGCAGTTACATCTTTAATAATTCCTGCTTCTTTCCATGCTTTAAACTGAAAATAATTGGCTTCGGAATGTCCCTGATTACCCATTTGAGTCACCACACCATACCTGCGGGCAGCTTTCATCATTAACTCTACTTCATTGAAAGTATGCGCCATTGGTTTTTCCACGTATACGTGTTTACCAAGCGACATGGCTAACATCGTAGCAGGAAAATGACTGAAGTCGGGTGTGCCAATGGACACAGCATCAATTTTTCCTGCCATTTTATCAAACATTTGTCTGAAATCGTGGAATCGCGGTGCATCGGGGAACTTATTCATTGTTTCGAGCGTGTGATTGGCTCCCATATCTACATCGCATAAAGCCACAATGTTACATTGTCCTGTTTTGTGAAGTTCTTTGATAATCTCAGCTCCGCGAAAGCCGATGCCAATGCAGGCGAGATTTACTTTGTCGGAAGGTGCAATTTTACGGGGTTTTAGTCTTTTTGCAGTTGCTAACTGAAAAGGCAATGCTGAAAGAGCAGTTCCTGCAGTAATAATGGAAAGCTGCCGTAGAAAATCACGACGTGTTGTTGTAGGATTTGAATCCATGATTTTTAAAAATATAACATTTTAATAAGATTAAATTATTTAATTTACAAATATAAAGTTAATTATCAGATTTTAAGGGAATAAGGTTTTTGATTTAAGAAATTTTTTATTTAAAAAAACCAATATGGCATTTTTGTTTACGGAGTTCAATTTTTTTTGAATTTTATTAAGATTCATCAACTGTATCAGATTTCGTTTTTATTTCATTACTATTATCAAATTCTCAGATTTATTCTTTTGACCACACCTTAACTGATTTGATGAACACACTTTATTTTTTCAGTATCATTTTGCGTGTAATTTCATTGATCTCATTCCCTGATTCTGCTTTCAGTTTGTAAAAATATATACCATCGGGCAAAAAATTACCATTCATGTCGGTGCCTTTCCAAAAAAACTGATGCATTCCTTTATGTTTATACCCGTTAAATAACGTTGATACTTTCATTCCTATCAAATTAAAAACCGATATTTCAATATATGCATCTTTGCTATTATTGACATCTATGTAAATAATATCGCAGAATGGATTTGGAAAACTTTGGGTTTTCAAAGTTTCGCTATTCAAGTTACTTTCTACATCGTGAATAGAGGCGATTGGCTCATCATCGGCTCCAGGTGAACCGCCTTTTTTGTGAGACGCGCGCCATTCGGCAGCCATTGCCTGACTGGCTGTAGGATTGTAATTTACTGGCACAAGTGAAAATCCATAGCCATCGGGGGAAATTGGCCAGTCGCCGGAAATTCCGTAAGTAAAATCACTGATAGTAGCGCCAAAAGGAGAAACAAGCGTTAGTCTTTCACCGGCATTATCGAGTTTCCCTTTATACACATCGAAAGGACGGAATTTGTATCGTGAAAGAAACCGACTGCTATTGGCGCCGAGTACGATAAATTTTCCAGGATCGAGTTGTGTTTCGGACGGAAAAATATAATCAATACCACGTGTAAACTTCATACCACTTATATCAAGCACTGCTGTTCCAGTATTTTTAAGTTCGATAAATTCAAATTCACTGTTATCGATGCCGGTTTCTTCGGAAGGATGATAATGTATTTCGGTTATCTTAATGTCGTTAAAATTTTCAGGAATAATAAAGAAACTTGATGTTGCTGCGCTCCACTGTCCGTTGAAGAAACTACGGGCAACCACATGAACCGATTGGCTAATTGTAATAGCCTGCGAGTAAGATTTTGCTATTTTGGTATTAACGATTCCTGTTCCGGTACTCCAATCTACAGGATCATATCCGTTTGTTGTGTAATAAATGGTTCCCTTTGTTGTTGTCATTGTGAGTTTATCGGAGGAGGCAACAATCTTTTTATCGGGAATTTTATTGTTTATATAAAAAACCGGAGCATCGAACGATGGAAACAAACCTGCAGTTCGCAATTGACTTATAAAATTTGCTGTTCGCTGTGGAAAGTATGTATTTAAAATAAAATTTTCCTGTACAATCCAGTGTGTATCTTTTTTGTAAAGGGCAAAGGGTCCGATGGTTTGATAAGGATGTACGTCTCTTCGATAGTCACCCCATCGGGCAGCTTCGGCCATCACTACGTTTTCTAACTGCGCTTTTCGTCCTTGCCAGCGTGCTATAGCTGAAGCCGGAGTTAGCGCTCCATTGTTAAAACAATGTCGTTGAATGCGATCGGCAAATAAACGTACAAATTCTGCATTTTTTATCAGTTGCTGATACACCCGACTCGGACAGTTGTTATTGTTTTCGTTTAATATATTTCCCGAAACCGACCCAAACATCATTTCAGAATCCCAGCACATGAATTTGAATCCTTTGCCTGGATTGACGCGGTTTCGCATGGCAGCCCAGTTATGATGATCCCAGTCGGAATTTGTGCCGTAGAAATTGAGAAGCATATAATCTGCAAGATTTACAACATCAACCATGCTTTCAGCAGTATAATTTGGTGTGCCATCGAGATTTTTACCCTGCAAAAGGTAATATTTTTCGTTGGTTTCAACACCATCGTTTGCCATTTTCATCATTTTGTTCCAAGTATCAATATATCCATCGGCGACTTCAGTGTAATCTTTAATAACATCATAATCATTTTCATCTCCTCCCAGATAATTTTCGGCAAATTCTTTATCCATTCTTTCTGATGCGGTGTACTTTCCCCAATACAAACCATTCAGAAAAAGATGAACATACCGCGCATGTCCCACAGGATGTCCCATTGCACGTTGTGTGTCTTTTGTCCAAACATCTTCCTGATAAGTAGCTTTGGTTCTTTGTGCGTTATCGTGATGTATCCATGAATTTCCAAAGCCTGCTCTTAAAATCAGATTTTCGAAAATTTCCGATGAACTTGAACCCAGAACCGGATATTCAAGTTTCGAAGGTCCGTATTTTTTATCGAAAACTAATATAAATGAGTGTTTGGGACTTTTTTCAGGACGGCGACCGTGCCCACCCTGAATTCGAATTCCGCAGTTAACCTGAAGTGATGAATCGTTTGAGAAATATTCCAACGAGACAGGTCTTTCCCAGCCTCTTCCGGCAGTGTATGTGTAATTTGTTAACGGTGCGCCTGTGTAAATGTAAATTCCTCCTGAAATTGAATCTTCTGTTAATGAAAACAAGTTATTTTTATCTGTAACCACAGACAATACAGGAATATCAGTAAACGATTTTTTAACATTTGCTGCATACTGAGCATCTTTCAGTAATTCCTGATCCATTTCATAATCGGCAATAGCAGTTCCGGGAATAGCTGTGTAAGGTCCCCAAACTTCAGGATACCCGGGTGGTTTATTTCCCTGTCTGATTATGTCGTCAGGAAAAAAATAACTGCGAGTTGCAACTCTACCGTGTTTATTATTATTAACTGCAACTGCTCTTATTATTGAAGTGCCTGCAATTGAAATTTTTGAATTGTATAATTTTCCGTTATTTTTTGATGGAATACTCCCATCGATGGTATAATAAATGGATGTTTCGGCAATCGGTGAACTTATTATTAACTCAAAGGGAGCATTGTAAATACCATGTTTTACGCTGAAAACAGGCTCAGGAAGTAAAATGCCATTTGAAAAACTGTTGTCTTTTCCTGGCGTAGGACTGCTGAATTCTGTATAACTGTTTGAATAATAACCATAAGAAAATCCATTTTGCTGTGCGGGATATGAGGGTGAAAACTCCGACGCAGGAATACCATCGGGTTTTATTAAAGCAAGATACTCGCCTGAACCTTTTAAACTGAAATTCGTATGCAGTTGGTTTGTAGCAGTGGAGCGGTCTTTGGATGAAGCAAAAACAAGTAAATATTGTTTTGGAAGTAGAGTAAGGTCAGGGAAAATCCATTTTGCAGGCAATGTTTTATCATCAGTCATCGCCCAGTTTTTCAAGTTAACTGCCTCATCCGAATCGTTGTAAAGTTCAATCCAATCGGTAAAATCTCCATCCTCATCCGCAAGTGTCGTGTCGTTCAGTGTCATAAATTCATTTATCCGAACTGTTTGTGCAATCGAAACCGAAAGCATAAACTGAAGCGCCGAATAAAAGTAAAGAAGCAATATTTTAGGAGCTGATTTTTTCATCGAAATTAAAACGCAAATATATGAAAATTTACCAACTTGTAAAGTGAGTTTACAATCTGAAAATTAAAGAGATTTTGAAAGTGTTTTGTCAATTTCCTCTAAAAAAACAATTTGCCAAATTCTCAAATCAATTTCCTACAGCATCTTTGTCCACCGGAATGCCTTTCTTTTCGGCTTCAATTTGTGCACGGGATTTACTTTGTGTAACAATATACACGCCAGAAAAAACTAATACAGCTGAAAGTATTTTGTCGATTCCGAGAACATCAATCCCAATAATCACTGCAGCAACAGACGCTACAATTGGTTGAAGATAATTGTACATGCTAAGAGTTGTAGGACGGAGGTTTTTTTGTGCTACAACTACCAGAATATATGATAAGAAAGTTGCAATTACCACAATATAAATAATTTTCAGCCATACATCTAAGTTAAGTAGAGTAAAATCTACATTTTGAAACGGTTTGTACGCAAAGGGAATTGCCTGAATTACACCAAAAAGAAATATCCATTTCATCGATGTGATTACAGAATATCGGGCAATCAGGTTTTTGAACAAAGTAAGATAAAGCGCAAAAGAAACAACCGCCGAAAATACCAGT
>CAYQWD010000137.1:0-6686 GCA_964420955.1 uncultured Paludibacter sp.
AGGGTAATGAATATCGATAGTTGTTTTAGTCGATTCGAAATCATCGAGATAGGCAAAACCTGATTTCCCTACTACTTTATGATGTCCGGGAATAAGTTGTGCAAATTCGGCATTCACAGCAAAAGTTGAAGGTTGGGTAGCATTTACAAACGGTAACTTATCCAGCATATTTGTTAACCACTGCGACTCACCGCGCCATGCAGTATTCATACCCCATATTGTGTTAGCAATGGGTTCGTTTCCGGTGTTCACTTTGGTTGTAAGCGGCATTTCGGATAAATGCATAATAGTACCACCCAGCGTAAAATCCTTACTGAATTCATACTGCAGATTTGTACCAACCAAAGATTTGCGCTGCATACTGAACATGGACTGATTTTCGAGTTTCACATCAATGTTAGTTCCCGATTCGAGAATAGATTGATTTAGAATGGTAACTGTTCCCATTGTATAATCAACCGTATAATCCACATTTTCGGTAAGAGTTGCCCCACCGGCAGTTACTGTTACCGAGCCTCGCGGTACATTCATTGCATTGAGGCGAATTTCCGAACCGCTTGATGCTTTATATTCTCCAACTATACGGAATTTATTTTTTTCACTTAATTCCTGTGCAACCACCAATGTTGAATCATATAATTCCTGAAAGATGTATTTCTTTGCTATCTCATCGTTCCCAATCATTTTTTTTAGGTGAGAACCGAAAGGTTCCAAAACCGGAAATATAATTCTTCCGGAATTTGATAAAGCAGTATAACCTTCAATAAAATCAAATTTTCCATCAGGATTGCTGTTGTTTTTCGAATCAAGTTTATCAAGATTCATAACACGAAGAAGCAGTTGGTTTTTTATATTTCCTTCGGTTAAATATTGAAGATCAGTACCTATTGAATCGTTACGATAAACAATATTCATGGTAAAATTTTCCTTCTGTATCTGCATAGCACCAAGTGAATAAACGTTTTTCAACATTAAATCCCATAAGGCAAGTTGAGGGCTTTGTGCTGTACCCTTAAGCAATTTCACCATCAAAGCATTTGGCGCGGGCACATTATCTGTCGAAAATTCACCAACCTGATAAACTTTTCCGCCATAAGTATATTCAAAAGCCACGCCCAGCACTTCGTCGGGATATAAAGCCGATTTAAGTGAAATAATACCCAGATTTGTATTCAGGGTATATTCTGATGGTTCGAGACGGCGGGCGCTTTCAATTTTCTCGTAATCCTCGCCCCCAATTATTCCAAAACTACCCAGATTGGCTGATAACACTGCATTGGACTGCTGTATATTGCGTACATTAGGAAAAGCACTTACTTCACCGTACAGCGAATTGGCATTGTTTTGAGGTATATTTACTGTTGATACCCGATGCCAGTGATTGTTATCAATTCGCTGAGCTTCACCAATATCCATAAATGCAATTATGTTACGAGCCTGATCGTAATTTGCACGTTTGTTGGTAATCCACACCTCAACGCGGTTAATCGTTATTCCGGAAGAAATTAACGGTAAATTTGCCATAGCAGGCTCATAATTTTCGCGGAAATAATGACTCAAAAAGAAATGCCGATTTTCATCATAATTATCAATATTTATTTCAAAATCGGTGGTTTGTGAGCCGCCTTTGGAACTAACTGTTTTTGTTTCCGATTCCTGCTGCGATGCTATTGCAGATACTGAAAGTTTTCCAAATTGCAAATCGGTTTTAATACCAAAAAGCGCAGTACTACCGGTTATCAGAGAACTGTTTAGTTGCATACTTACATTACCGGCTTGAATGTTTTTAATAATATCATCTTCCTTACCCTTGTAAGCCATTTTTACTAATTTCTGATCAAAATCGAAAGTAGATTCAGTGTTGTAATTCAGACCGAAATTCAATTTATCGCCAACAGAACCTGTAACATTCATCTGAATTTTTTCATCGAAATCAAAAATAGTGCTTTTACGCATCCGTTCGGTCAAAGCCGGATTGTCAAGTTTATTGGTTTTAATACCAAAAACCAATTCTGCAGATCCCTGGGTACGAACTTGTACACCTCCGGGTCCGAAAACCTTGTCAGCGGGACCGATGTTAAACTTCATATCGGTAATCGAGAATTTATCTTCGTTCTCTTTTACCTGCTTCGATCCGATTTCTTTCCAGTATTCACTCATTTCTTTATTCATCGACCACGCTTCATATTCTTTGGGCGTCATTGATAATGGAGTTGAAATTTCCATTTCGCCCACATAGGTCTTGAAGACATAATTACCTGTTCTCGGATCGAGTTCAACCACTCTTTTTACATTTTCGGGATTCGGTGCATCAAAAGGATATTTTTCAGCCAGATCTTGTGGATTTTCCTGTGTATATTTTTTTACAACCGGTTTAGCCTGTAAATTGGTAGATACAGTATCTTTTGATGGAATTTGAAAATATGATTCAAAAACATTGCTTACTGAAAAAAACGGATAAACCGATCCGATAATCAGAAAAAAACCTATGATAAATGGGATAATTTTTTTTGAATATATCATATATGAAGAATGATGCCCGGTAAAAAATTACGATTTAAATTTGTTGTTTATAATAACTTTAGAGCAAGTTTGATTATTTGCTCAATTTTAAGGTTTGGTTGGTCTTTCATAACTCTTTCTACTGCCTTAACCGATGCTGCCTGCATAAAACCAAGCATTACAAGCGCACTGACTGCTTCAGTTTTAAGTTCTGCATTTTGAACTGTTAATACGCTTTGTCCGGGCTGCATTCCGGTCGTTGACTTGAATATTTTATCCTTCAAATCCACTATAATTCTTTGGGCAGTTTTGTTTCCGATTCCTTTCACACTACTTAAAGCTGCGGCATTGCCGGTGGCGATAAACTCCTGAATTTCATGTACAGCATAAGATGACATAATCATACGGGCAGTATTGGCACCTATACCTGAAACTGTGATAAGCAGAAGAAACAGATGGCGCTCATCAAGCGAAGTGAAACCGTAAAGAATATGTGCATCCTCACGAATTGCTTCGTAAATAAAAAGTTTTGCATCAGATTTTTCGTTCAATGCAGAATAGGTAGGCAAAGTTATATTAATTGCGTAACCTATCCCTCCCGTTTCAATCACAGTATATGCAGGTGTAAGTTCAATAATTTCACCTTTTATGTAATCAATCATTATTGCTTATTTATTGTTCGAAAGTGAAAAAAAATCAATTGCAAATATACTTATAATTTACAACCTGAAAAAGACACTTTAGTTTAAACACTGTATTGATTAACGGCATTTTTTTTTAAAAAGTACGAACCGAATGTTAAATACATTGAAAATATAAGATTTAAAGATACTTATTTATTTACTTTGGAGCATGAAACCGAACTAAAAAACTAATTAAATGTTATACCAAATAATCTTTTAAAATTACAAAGTATTTTATGAAACAAGTTCTCTTAATTTCAGCGTTTTGGCTCACAGCAACCTTATTTGCATTCAGTCAATTTACTCTTCCAAAATTGAATTACAGTTACAGTGCACTTGAACCATTTATCGACAGTGTAACCATGCGAATTCATTATTCTGCTCATCATACAGCTTATGTAAACAATTTGAACAAAGCCATCGAAAAAGCCCCTCAATTAAAAGGTAAAACCATTGATCAAATTTTGAGTTCATTGAGCACTTTACCGGCAACCGTTCAGACTGATATAAGAAACAATGGTGGAGGACATTATAACCACACCTTTTTCTGGTCGATTTTAACATCTCCGGATAAAAGCAAAATGTCGGCTTTACTTGAAGAATTTCTGACAAAAAATTATGGCAGCGTTGATAAATTCAAGGCTACTTTTGAAGCCCAGGCTTTATCGCGGTTTGGTTCAGGTTGGGTATGGCTGGTAAAGGGTGATGATAACAAATTAAAAATGTTTACTACCTCCAATCAAGATAACTCGATGATGGATGTGTTAAAAGTTCCGGGCAAAATAGTTTTAGCACTCGACGTGTGGGAACATGCTTATTACCTGAAATATCAGCAGAAACGTGCTGATTACGTGAAGGCTTTCTGGAATGTGGTAAACTGGGACGAAGTGGAGAAATTGATGAACCTAAAATAAAAAGTGATTAAGCTTTTCCAGGGTTTATTAAAACAAATATTTTTCTCAAATTTTAAAGCGTGAACTGATTTGTGTTCACGCTTTTCTTTTACAATTATGAATTGTATAAGTTTCTGAATCATACTGAAAAAAATTTTTTGACTTTCAGCAGTAAAAAGTTTCGATAAGCAAGTAAGCGTTCATAATTGGTTTGCATTAATTGAAACACCTAATAAGATTTTCACCGGAAAACACCTAACAGGTTTATAAAACCTGTTAAGTATGTTGAATAGAATAAACTAATCTAAAGCAAATGTTTACATGACATAAAAATAGAACGCAAATCCCGATAGCAATCGGGAAGCTGATGTAGAATTTACCCGACAGACCGCAAAATAGCGATCGTTCGGTATAAAAACCGGTTAATATACAGCAATGGGTCGTTATAAAATAACACAATGTGATTTAAATCAAGCTGTTGAGTATTAACATTATCGATATTCTAAAAAGAATCATTTAAATTCTCAAAGCGAAGGACGCAAAGTTTTCAATTTTCACAACATGCTAATAACCCGATTCATAAATAAAGGACGCAAAGAGGAAAACTTAAAAGTTTTCCTTTGGGTATTTGCATCTTCGCATTTTTGCATTAACAATATAATTTTTTATAACGAACTATTGATACAGATGAAATCTTGCAAAATCAAAATTAGTTAAAGATAAGTAACTGAAAACAGGTCGCCAAAGGCGTTATTAAATTTCGTTTAAAATTCGCTAGATAAATGTTATATTATCTTCAATGTCAAATATATATAAATTTCAGTCATGTACTAACAAAAATTTAGTAAAATAATTTTCTAACCTGTATTTTTAAAAACTTCAAAAAATTATTTTAAAAAAAGGCTTACAAAATTATTATCGGCTTTATCATCATAAGTTTGTAAAACATCCATATAGCCTAATAATTCAATGTTATTGTTGAAAAAAAAAGATTGTGTAATTAAAAAGAGTTGAGAAAGTATGTTGCCCGATGCAGTGGGAAAAGCTATCTTTTCAGTTCAATATCAATTCTCCTGTTCATTTCTAATCCTGTTTTGGTGTTATTGGTTACAAGAGGTTTTTCTGAGCCGTTTCCGACAGTAATAATTTTTTCGGATGAAATTTTTTTCTTCACAAGATAACTTTTTACTCTTTCAGCTCGCCTTATTGAAATCCATTTATTGTACAACGAAGTGCCGGTGCTGTCTGCATTTCCATAAATTATCAGGGTCGACCATGTTTCCTGTTTTAGCGCTATTGCCAATGTATCAAGGTAAAGTTTAAATGAAGGAGTCAGGTAGCTTGAGTTATGCGGAAATTTTACAGGCGAAGACTTGGGTATTGCAGAAAAAGTCGGTAATAATGTTTGCGTTTCTCTTGTGTCAGAAATTATTGATGTTTCAGACAGTATTGATTTTTCTTGATTATCGTTATTGCTTGAAATAACTGCATTTTTACCGATTTTATTAATGTTTGTTTTGTTATTAACTTTTACGTTAACCTTATTAGCATTCTTATTTATATCAGTGTTTAAGTTTCCTACAACCTTATCTTCTTCAGATTGCAAAGTATCCGAAGAATCAATAATTTGATTTTCCAAATCAACTGATTGCTGATTTGGAAAATCAGTTTTATTTGTATCGGGTAAATTCATTTCGGCAGGCAATTCTTCGTCCGACATCAGTTTTATATTCAATCCTTCAATGAAATCGCCTTCAGAAGTTGCTTTCACTTCAAAATTGAATTTTTCCGGTTGTTTTACATTTAAAAATCCCAGTTGCATTGAGTCCACTTGGAGTGTATATTTTCCGGGTGCGAGATCCATAATGTAAAACCCTCCATCGTTCATGGTACGTATAATTGTTTCAAAATCAGAATTAACACTTTTGAGTGTTAAACGTAATCCACCCTGACCTGTGGTTATTCCATTCCGTTCAATTAATACTGCTCCTTCAGCTGTTCCACCGCGGTAGAAAGGTATTTCGATACGTTTAAATTGGTTAGGATCGGCGATAAATGAGAATTTATCCTTTAGCGGAACAAGAGTTGGATCTGGAATCGCATTACGGTTAATACTTAAATTATACTTATAGTAGCTTTGCAAATGTGACAAACGCAAAATACTGTCTTTCCCAACATTAACAGTTGCACTCCGATCTATCTTGATACAACGGTACGGAAGAAGCTGGTCCCCGGAATCGTATTGTCCGGAATTATTCATGTCCACAAACAAAATAACTGAAATAGCGCTTTGACTCACTTGTTGTCGACTGCTGAACGAAACATTCCTGTTGGGAATATCAGTACCTATTGATCCGTTAAAACTTTGCCGGGCTGTAATATTATTGGCAAAAGTATTGATCGATGTCGTGCTTCTAATAGTACCCAAATCAAGAATCAAACCAATTTGTGTGTTTATTATTTTACTCAGATGATTGTACGAAGCACCAAGGTTTAATCTGCCGCTTTTAAACAGTGTACGCGATAACTCAAGCGAAGTTCCATAAAGTTTATTTTGACGTACATTGTAGTCGTTTTGAGCTCTCACATACATACCTTGTACATACAC
>CAYQWD010000137.1:6735-7103 GCA_964420955.1 uncultured Paludibacter sp.
TGTAAGAGTGCTTGTTAGTATGCCATCACCAAAAAATGTTCCTGAGTTGGTAGTTTGAAAAGCATCGCGGTAATTAAAGCGCAAGGCTACCTTTCCAAGTTGAGCGTTAAAATCGGTTCGAAAAGTTGAAGTATTTCCGGTGGGCAAAACAATATGCTCGCCGCCAAGTCTTATTCCAGTATTCAATCCCCAAAATTTAAGTGGCAAATATATATTTGCATTGATATTATCGGTTTCTCCGCGCAGATTATAATCACTTCTTCCATCGAATCGGGTGTAAATTAAATTCAAGCTGAGATTATTGGCATACATTACACTTCCGGTTAAACGGTAAAAAATTGAGGGAACAGCATCGATATTTAATAAAT
>CAYQWD010000138.1:0-7018 GCA_964420955.1 uncultured Paludibacter sp.
TCAACGCTGTCAGGTGCAAGCACGCTGACAGGTTGCTGTTTTCTCAACCTGACAGGGTTAGAAGAACCTGTCAGGGTTGAAATGAAAGTTTGTCAGGGTTGAAATGAGAGTTCGCAGAACTTGTCAGAGTTGAAAGAAAAAGTTAGTTATTAAATAATTTCTTCACCAAATCCGGTCGTTTTATTTTCAGCAATTCTTGTTTTATTTCGTTGCGATACTCGGGCTTATACCAGAAGAAATATTTGCGTTGCGCAAGTTTTTCAGTTTTGGTGCGGGGTGTGTAAACCGGTTCAAGGGTGTAAGGATGGTAGCCTGAATAATAAATTTCGGTAGCTACGGTCATTGGCGTAGGAGTGAAGTCCTGAATTTGCTCAAGTTTAAAATCCATTTCCCGCGTAAGGGCTGCAAGCTCTGCCATATCTTCGTTTTTGCAACCGGGATGGCTCGATATAAAGTATGGAATAAGTTGCTGGTTCATACCTGTTTCCCGATTTATGCGGTCGAATTGTGATTTGAATTTGCTGAAAAACTCTATTGATGGTTTGCGCATAATTTTCAGAACATCATCGGCAGTATGTTCAGGCGCAATTTTTAACCTGCCCGAAACGTGTTTGGTTATCAATTCACGTGTATATTCGGCATGACTTTTATTTACAGCATGATCTTTTACATCGGTCAACAATAAATCGTATCGCACACCGCTTCCTACGAAAGATTTTTTTATACCTGGCAAATTATCCACAGAGCGGTAAATATCAATGAGCGGACTGTGATCGGTATTCAGATTGAAACAAACTTTCGGATAAATGCATGATGGTTTTTTACATGCGCGACAAATATCGAGGTCGATACCTTTCATGCGATACATATTAGCCGAAGGTCCGCCAAGATCGCTCAGGTAACCTTTGAAATCGGACATGCGTGTTATCTTTTTTACTTCGTTCAGTATGGATTCTTTCGAGCGGGAAACAATAAATTTACCCTGATGTGCCGAAATGGTGCAAAACGCACAGCCGCCAAAGCAACCACGATGGAGATTTACCGAGAATTTTATCATTTCGTAAGCGGGTATGGTTTTTCCTTTGTAGCGCAGGTGTGGCAGGCGTGTGTAAGGCAAATCGAATGAAGCATCGAGTTCGGCTTCGGAAAGTGGAGAATATGGAGGATTTACCACCACCCAGCGGTTTCCGGTTTGCTGCAGCAGGCGGTCGGCTTCCATGCGGTTCGATTCCACTTCAATATTTTTAAAATTCGATGCATAAAGTTTTTTATCTTTCAGGCATACTTCGTGCGATACAAGCGTGATGTCTTTCCAAGCCGATGCGGGAATTTCTTTTGCAAGATAAGATGTTTGTGGAATTTGCGTAAGTTCGGAAATTTGTTTGCCATTTTTCAGGTTTGCAAGTATTTCGTGCAAAGGTTTTTCCCCATTTCCATACACAAGCAAATCAGCTTTGGAATCAATCAATATAGATGGCATCAATTTATCCGACCAGTAATCGTAATGTGTAAACCGGCGCAGCGATGCTTCTATTCCGCCAATAATTACCGGAACATCAGGATAAAGCTTTTTAAGGATATTCACGTAAGTAATGGTTGCATAATCGGGGCGCATTCCTGATTTTCCGTCAGCTGTATAGGCATCATCGGAACGCAAACGTTTATTGGCGGTATAATGGTTCACCATCGAGTCCATATTTCCGGCTGTAACGGCAAAAAACAGGCGCGGGCGTCCGAGTTTACGGAAATCGCGCAAATCGTCCCGCCAGTTTGGTTGCGGAACAATTGCAACTTTAAGTCCTTCGGCTTCCATAATTCTACCAATTACAGCAGCGCCAAAAGCAGGATGATCGATGTATGCATCGCCTGTAAAAAGCACTACATCCACTTCGTCCCAACCGCGAAGCTCGATCTCTTTTTTACTTGTGGGTAAAAAATCAGTGAGTTTGGATTCCATTCCGCTTGTTTATCAATGGGTGGTTATAAAATAACACAATGTGTATTTAATCAAGCTGTTATGCAATGACGCTAATATAATTCAAAAAAGATGAATGTAAATACTTAACGCGAAGAACGCAAAGTTTTCAATTTTTATAACTTGATAATAATGAGCTACTTAAATAAAGAGCGCGAAGAGGAAAACTAAAAGGTTTTCCTTTGTGTCTTAGCATCTTTGCGTTCACAATAATATTTTAATAAACGAACTATTGTTTATACAAAACTACGAAAAATAATTGCTGTAGCAAAAATGAAACATATTCCCTTTTGTTTAAACTTAATAAGAATTTCTTAGCACATGACAATAAATTGAACGCATATTCCTATAGCTATCGGGAGACTGATGTAGAATTTACCCGACAGACCGCAAAATTGCGGTCGTTCGGTATCCGAGTTCAAACGGATTAAATCTTGCAAGCAAGATTGGATTAAGATAAGTAACTGAAATCAACTCACCAAAAGCGAGATTAAAATCCGTTTTATCAGCGTTCTATTTTCTTCAAAATCATATATATAAATTTTTGTCATGTACTTAATAAGAATTTATTTTTTTTCAAGCAGTTAAGAAAAATATGGAACATAAGTTTCCGAATTTTCTTATCTTTTCAAACATTCATCAGGCTTAATTGTTTTAATATTAAAAGATTTTACAAAAAAAATGACCTGTTGTCGATATTCTTAAATCACTTTAAAACATAATATCATGAAAAAATTAATCTTTCTTTTTTGCATTTTTACTTTTTTTATTGTTGGTGTGCTATCTTGTGGTAAAAAAAAGGAAATAACCTGCGATAAAATAATTATTGCTGTAATTCCGAAAATTGATAATGAAATTTTTGCACATGTGAAACGCAGCGCTATTGAAACTGCACAAAATTTGGGAATTACTGTAACATGGGAAGCTCCCACAGGGATTGATGGAATGAAACAAAAAGAACTCGTCGAAAATCTGATTCATTATGGCGTTGATGGTATTCTGATAAGTTGTAACGATGCCTCGTTGCTCCGCGAATCGATAAATAAAGCAGTGGAAGCCGGAATTAAGGTGGGTACTTTCGATTCCGATTGTCCGGGCAGTAAACGCATTTGTTACGTGGGAACCGATAACAAAAAAGCCGGAAAAATTTGTGGTGAGACACTTCAGAAACTCGCTGAGGCTAAAGGAATTAAAAATGGACAAATACTTGTTTTAAGCAGCAGCAGTAATGCCCCGAATATGAAGGAAAGGATGGAAGGCTTTACATCGGTGATTGATCAAAAACGAATTTCAAATGTTTTATATTCTTATGAAATGACAGATTATGGTTCGGAATTGCTTGCCTACACTCTCAGTAACAATAAAAAAATCAAAGCTGTACAGATGTTGTGGGGTACACCTGCGCTCAATGGCATTGACAGTATTCCTGCACTTCGCGATTTTATGAAAAAAGGTGGTGTGTGCGTGTTTTTCGATGTATCCAAACCGCTGCTTAGGTTTATTTCTAAAACAGAAAACTGCGCAACGATGAAACAGGATTTCGAAGCAATGGGGCGTGAAGGTATCACAAATCTGTATAACGCCATCAAAGGAAATATTTATGAAAAGGAAATTCTCTATGATGTTGTGGTGGTCGATAAAAATAATGCAGCACAAGAATTGAAGAAAATGAAATGAGTTTTTTTATTTGAAGATTTGAAAATCGATTATCAGGTGTTCCGACTCTCGATTTGAAATTTTGTTTCCAAATATTCGGATTTTAAATAATTAACAACATTCAAGCGGTTTCCAGACCGCTTGAATGTTGTTAAATTTTTTTCAATTTTGAGAATTTGAATCCTTTCATTTGAAAATTTACTCTTAACTTTGCAGGTTTATATTCATTGTCGAAAAGGAAATATGTCTTTTCCTTCTCACTTTTTTTGTTTTCAGATAACGATTTTGATGTTCAATGCATAAATCCATAATTTATACGCTTCATAGTGTCGGAAATCCGGGTTGCCTGCCCGAATGTATTGCTGTGGATACTGATGATAATCTGCAGTTTTCGGTAAATTATGTTAAAGTTACACAATCCAATAAATCAAATTATCTGCATTTGATGGACGAAACCGACCTTAAACTGCTCGATTGCTGTTTAAGGCTTGATAAAGAAGTAATTACATCGAAAGTAAAGGACCATAACGCACGTAGCTGGGAATCGATTTTAAAAAAATACTTTGAAACCCAAACTAACAATGCCGATATAAAATACATACGGAAGTATCTTACGGATTATATCGAATTTCAACTGAATATTTTCTTTTCACTTTCGGTTTCAAAGCCACTTTATTTTGCCGATGGCAGATTTCCGTTTAACTGGAAACCATTGATTATTGAGGCAGAAATGCCCGAACATTTGTATTGTTTCGAATTCGATAAGGATAAACTGTTTTACTGGCCCGAAATAAGCTGGCGAAATAAAGCACTTTCGATAAAAGATGGAATTCTTGTTTCAGGCAAACCTGCGAGAGTTTTGCTGAACAATAAAATATTTGAGTTTGATGATCATGTGGAAGGACTGAAACTAACGCCATTTTTCAAAAAAAACAAAGTTGATGTACCTGAAATCAAAATTCAGGAATATTTCAGCAAAGTGATTATGCCACTTTTGCCAACTAACAGGGTGCTGGCTATGGGTTTCGACATTAATACGGTTAGTGATTTGAAAAAAGCTGTTTTACGCGTAAAAACTGTTGAACCTGTCTGGCAACAATCTTTGTTCGATTCAGTAGTAGCTGTTGCAGAAAAAACAATTGTACTGGAACTTATTTTCGAATATCAGAGTTATCAGTTTTGGGCGGGTAGAGGTGGAAAATCTGCAGATCTGATTTTTGCTGATGGAAAATATTCTATATCAAGAGTTGAGCGCGATACAGAACTTGAAAGGTTGTATATTGAATCGTTGCGGGAGATTGGTCTTGACCTCGATGGTAAAATTAAAACTTTTGCCTATTTAGAAGGAATTGAGTGGGTTAATATAAATTATAAAGCGCTCGAAGCTACCGGTGTGGAAATTGCATTTGAAAATCGCAAAGGCGTTCAGTATCCGGTTTTTATTGGCAATAGGAGAATTCATATTGAATTGTCCGAAGAAAAGGACTGGTTCGATATAAAAGGTATGGTGTATTTTGGTGAATTTAAAATTCCGATTATGCAGATTCTGAATTGTATCAGAAAGAACAGGCATGAAATTTTGCTGCCGAACGGCGAATACGCTCAAATTCCGCAAAGTTGGTTCGATGAGTATAAAACGCTTGCCAATCTTTCAAAAATTGAAAATGGAAAACCTGTATTATCAAAATACTATTACGCTATTGCAAGCGAACTTGAAGTAAATGAGAAAGTGTCGCTCTGTGTAAAGGAAAATACAAGATTATTGCTCGGAGGAAAACCTGCAACTGATTACGAAATGCCTGTGGGTTTTATGGGGGAATTACGTCATTATCAGCGCGATGGTTATAACTGGTTACGCCTACTCGATGAACTTGCTTTGGGCGGTTGCCTTGCCGATGATATGGGTTTGGGAAAAACAATTCAAACACTTTGTCTGTTGCAATGGCAAAAACTTGCCGGAATGGGTACAAGCTTGCTTATTGTTCCTACAAGTTTGATTTACAATTGGCAGGTTGAGGCTGAACGATTTACTCCCGAACTTAAAATTTATGTTCATACCGGAAATTTACGAACGAAAAATTTGGCTGATTTCAGTGGAATGGATATTATTCTTACGAGTTATGGCATTGCCCGCCGCGATAAAAATCTTTTAGCAACTTTTGCTTTTAATTATATCATACTGGATGAAGCTCAGGCTATTAAAAACCCACGTTCAGATATTGCGCAGGTGTGCCTGACACTCCAAGGACGACGTTTTCTTACACTTACAGGCACACCCATCGAAAATTCTCTTTCCGATTTGTGGTCGCAGGTGCACTTTTTCAATCGAAACATGCTGGGTTCACTGCCAGTTTTCATGACCGATGTAAAACATCCTGCACGGCAGCAATTGTATCGAAAACTGCTGCGTCCGTTTATTTTGCGGCGCACAAAGGCTGAAGTGCTCCCCGACTTGCCTGAAAAGCAAATTACCGTGCAATGGTGTGATATGACAGAAGCACAACACAAAACTTATAAAGATTACCGTAACCTTTATCGCGACAAATTCCTGAATAATAAAGATGATAATGGCAAAGTAAATGCTTTTGTTTTGCTTGAAGGGTTGTTACGTTTACGGCAGATTGCAAATCATCCGGTTTTAGTTGACAATAATTACAACGAACTTTCAGGAAAATTCGAACTTGCTATTGAAATGCTTTCAGAAATAACAGAAAGTGGCGATAAAATTTTGGTTTTTAGCTCATTTGTCGAACATCTTAAGTTGTTTCGTGAAGCGCTCGATGATTCGGGAACTGCTTATGCATATCTCGATGGCAGTACAAAAGACCGTAAGGAACAAGTTGAAAAATTTCAGAAGAAAGCTGATGTTAAAGTTTTTCTGCTTTCACTTAAAGCCGGTGGTACAGGTTTGAATTTAACGGCTGCGTCTTATGTTTTTTTACTCGATCCGTGGTGGAACCCTGCAGCCGAAGCGCAAGCTTACGACCGTGCACATCGTATTGGTCAGAAAAATAAGGTTTTCGTGTATAAATTTATCACCAAAAATACTGTCGAAGAGAAAATTCTTAAACTGCAGGAGTCAAAACTTGCTCTTTCGGAAACCATGCTTGATGCTGAAAATGAAATTCTCAAACAACTGAATATTGATGATGTTATGAAATTGATTGAGTAAAAAATGTTTGTTTTATAACTCTGACAGCGGTTGAAAAACCTGTCAGCAGTTAATATTTGTCAGCGGTTGAAAACCTTGTCAACAGTTTATCCTGTTTCCTGCAAATACAAAACATCCAACATAATTCTGCCGATAAATTTCTAAATCAGGGGTCTGCCGAAAAACTCCGCAGGAGTTAACTTTGCATAACCCCCAGTAAGCAAAGCGCAACGGGG
>CAYQWD010000139.1:0-7006 GCA_964420955.1 uncultured Paludibacter sp.
TTTATGATTATATTATTCAAGAAAATTAAAACAAACAAAAAGTCAAGATGACTTCTATATATTTTTTTCTTCCACAAACATTTTCAGTCTTTTATCCAGTTCAGGAATTTGATTCATTCGTACAAAAGACACACAGGCGCGTAGTCCGTTGGGATTTTCGCTACCGGTTATGTTTAGCGAAATAGCGCTGATTCCGTAATACAATAATGCTTTCATTAATTCGCCGCTGGTCATTCCGGGATATGCTATGGTAAAATAGAAACCATCGGCCAAGTCACCTTTTTCGTCATTATAAACAATGTAAAAGCCGTATTTCTGGAAAATTTCCTTCATTAAATGTGCTTTTACTCCATAATGATGCAGTTCATGCGTAAAGTTAATGACTCCATCGTTTGCTGCTTTCAGCATAGTTGCAAGTGCGTATTGTGCCGAGTGTGAAGTACCTGCAGTAGTTGCATAAAGTACTCCGTAAGGAATAAAATGCCCGAGCACATCGCTTGAAAAATAATTTTTCAGATTGTGGTAACGTGCTGAATAAAGTTTCTTTGAAAAAATCATCATGCCAATTCGCTGCCCGGCATAACTGAAAATTTTAGAAGCAGAAAGCAACAAAATGTAATTATCGGTATAATTTGCAACAGTAGGCTGGAATGGCGGCACTCCCGGCTCACCATAGTCTTTCCTGAAATCCATGCCAAAATATGCAAGGTCTTCCACTACAATTACATCATATTTCGATGCCAGTTCGCCTATAATTTGCAATTCCGGCTCACTCAAACTTATCCACGATGGATTATTTGGCGATGAATAAGTAATTGTACAGATATCGCCCTTTTGCAAAAATGATTCAAGTTTAGTTCGTAGTTTTTCACCTCTGAAATTAAGAATGTCGAAAGATTTGAAAGGAAGCCCCAGAAGCTGAAGTTGCGATTTATTTACAGGAAATCCCGGATCAATAAATAGTGTATAGGGTTTTTCGGGATTAATTCTCCCACACCCCAAAAGCGCTGCAAAACTGCCCTGCATTCCTCCTACAGTTGGAATACAACAAATTGGTTCCGCATCGATATTCATAAATAGTTTTGCAAACCTCGATATCTCAGTTTTTGCGAATGGAATTCCTTCTATGTTTGGATATGCATTGGCCAAACCCAAATCTAGCGCTACTTTTTCTGCATTAATTCCAATTTGAGAAGCAGGCAACCCGGGAACTCCCATTTCCAAATGAATAAATTCCTTACCACTTGCATTTTCAATTTTTGAAACTAATTTACCCACTTCACGAATCGAAAGTTTTGTTATATCGTGTTGATTTAAATCCGAAAATAATTTATCAACAAGTTGATTCTCAAAAATCATAATGATGAATTTTTTTTAATATTTTTGCAGGGAAAGTACAATAAAAAAGAAGAAAGACTTTTTCGTTAAAACACGATAAAGTCTTTCAAAACTACGAAAAAATATTGAAATAACGAAAAAATTCTGTTTTTCAGCTTGCCTACATTATTTTCCTGCGATCGACAACTCTTACTGCTTTTCCTTCGCTGCGGGCAAGTGTTTTTGGCTCAACAAGACGTACCCTTACATTCAATCCTACAGCGCTGTTTAAGGCATTTTCGATTTTTCGGGTAAGCATTTGTAAATCCCGAATAGTATCCATCAGGTTTGCCTCATCCATTTCAACCTGTAATTCGAGTGTATCAAGATTATTTTCCTTATCGACATACAACAAATAATGTGCGCTGGTTTCGCCCATTTCAAGTAGAACCTGTTCAATTTGAGATGGAAACAAGTTCACTCCGCGAATTATAAGCATATCATCGCTTCGTCCTGTAATTTTCTTCATTCTAACGGTTGTTCTTCCACATCCGCATTTTGCAAAATCAAGTGTTGTCAAATCGCGTGTATTGTATCTTATCAATGGAATTCCTTCCTTTGTGAGGGTTGTGAATACAAGTTCACCTTCAGCACCTGCGGGTAAAGGTAGTTTAGTGTCGGGATCAACAATTTCAGCAAAAAAATTATCTTCATGTATATGCAAACCACAATGTTCGGCACAATCATTGGCAACTCCCGGACCCATAATTTCGCTCAATCCGTAAATATCAAAAGCTTTAATTCCCCATTTTTTTTCCAGTTCCATACGCATGTTTTCAGTCCATGGCTCTGCCCCAAAAATTCCCGATTTTAGTTTAAAATCCTTCAGCGAAAAACCTTGTTCAGCCATAGCATCAGCTAAATGAAGTGCGTAAGATGGCGTACAGGCAAGCACAGTCGAACCAAAATCTGCCATAAGTTGGAGTTGCCGGCGTGTATTTCCGCCAGATACAGGCACAACAGTACAACCCATATTTTCAGCTCCATAATGTACCCCAAGTCCTCCTGTGAATAATCCGTAACCATACGAAACCTGAATAATATCGTGCTTGTTCACACCAGACATTGCCAGACAACGCGAAAGTAATTCTTTCCACACATCAATGTCTTTTTGAGTATAACCAACCGTTGTGGGTTTACCGGTTGTTCCGCTCGATGCATGCACGCGCACAATTTGCGACATGGGCACGCCAAACATACCAAAAGGATAATTATCGCGCAAATCGTTTTTGTAAGTGAACGGTAATTTTACGATGTCTTCTATGGATTTTATATCCGTGGGTTTGATATGCAGTTCGTCCATTTTTTTTTGATAAAACGGCACATTGCTGTATACCCGCTCAACAAGATTTACGAATCTTGCGCTTTGCAACTTACGCATGTCTTCACGCGACATACATTCTATTTCTTCATTCCAGATCATGGGTTTATTTTTAAATCGGATTCGTTAATAGGTTTGAGATTATTTTTCATAATTATTTCGATAGCTTTATTTCCATCGTTGGTACGGATTACCAAAATCGATCTGTTGCCGAAACTGTAAGCATAAACATATTCAACAAAAATTCCAGCTTCGGCAAACAATTTGAGAATTTTCCACATGGAACCCGGACATGATGGCATTTCAAGTGAAAGTACATGATGAATTCGGACAGAGTAATTTTCAGTTTGTAAGGCTGTTACCGCTTTTTCCGGATCAGATACAAGCATTCGAACCAAGCCATAATCACTGCTGTCGGCAATTGTCAGTGCGTTTATGTTAATATTGTTTCGGGCAAGCACCTCGAGAATTTGATTTAAATGGCCGGTTTTATTTTCAAGAAAAACCGAAAGTTGTCGTATGGTCATGATAAAGATTTTTTAATTATTCTGTTCTAATAATTTAC
The DNA here is from genome assembly GCA_964420955.1 of uncultured Paludibacter sp. Taxonomy (GTDB): domain Bacteria; phylum Bacteroidota; class Bacteroidia; order Bacteroidales; family Paludibacteraceae; genus Paludibacter. Next base: position 3,264 of record CAYQWD010000139.1, read on the forward strand.
ACGGATTACAAAAATAATTTATTTTGAATAAATTATTACTATTTATACTGAAATATTGTCAAATAATAATTATCGAAACAGATATTTTCAGAAACTATAACCGTTACAAAATTCAAACATTCATTACTGAAAATGTTAAATTACATTCAAATTGCAGAATGATTGAGAGTTAAGAAATGACATTTTGAAAAATATTTAATACAACATATCATACGAATGAAAAAAATTGCTTATATTTGCGCCCTCAAACAATAAATATAACAATTTAATTCAGGGAGGAAACAAAGTATAGCTAAACAATTATCAATCAGACCCAACAGGGTGAAAGAAAGAGAAATGCCCCATAGAATAAACGAAAAAATTAAAGGGGTAAAAGAAGTTCGTTTGGTAGGCGAAAACGTAGAACAGGGTGTTTATAGTATTGAAGAAGCGCTACGAAAAGCTGACGAACTTGAACTTGATTTAGTAGAAATAGCTGCAACAGCAGTACCACCTGTTTGTAAAATTATCGATTATCAGAAATTTCTTTATCAGCAAAAGAAACGCGAAAAGGAACAGAAAGCTAAGACAGCCAAAGTAATTGTAAAGGAAATTCGATTCGGACCGCAAACCGACGACCATGATTACAATTTCAAACTGAAACATGCTATAAGCTTCCTTAAAGAAGGATGCAAAGTTAAATCTTATGTTTTTTTCAAAGGACGTTCTATACTTTTCAAGGAGCAGGGAGAAGTGCTACTTGCACGTTTTGCACAGGATTTGGAAGATTATGCAAAAGTTGATCAGTTGCCGGTACTCGAAGGCAAAAGAATGATAATTATGTTTTCGCCTAAAAAGAAATAATAATTTTGAGATTTTTTTAATTCTATATAAAAACAAACAAGAAATGCCAAAAATGAAAACTAACTCCGGTGCAAAAAAAAGGTTTACCCTTACCGGAACAGGAAAAATTAAAAGAAAACATGCTTTTAAAAGCCACATTCTTACTAAAAAAACTACAAAGCAAAAACGTAATCTTACTCACGTTGCCTTAGTCGACAAAGGTGATTTAAACAACGTTAAGGCTATGTTGTGTTTACGTTAATCAATTGAGAGACCAAAGGTTTTTAAAAAAGTTTTCAAGTTAAAAAATCAGAGTGCATTAGCTCAAAGACCACAATAAAGAAGTGGCGCTAACATTCACAATTCATTTTATTAATTATGCCAAGATCAGTTAATCACGTTGCTTCACGTAAAAAAAGAAAAAGAATTTTGAGCCTCACTAGAGGTTATTTTGGCGGACGCCGCAATGTTTGGACAGTAGCCAAAAACACATGGGAAAAAGGTTTGCAATATGCATATCGCGACCGCAAAACCAAAAAACGCAATTTCCGCGCACTGTGGATCCAACGTATCAATGCAGCTGCCCGTCTTGAAGGTTTTTCATATTCAAAACTTATGGGTGCATTGCATAAATCAGGTATAGAAATGAACCGTAAAGTTCTTGCTGACCTTGCAATGAATCACCCCGAAGCTTTCAAAGCAATCGTTGAGAAAGCAAAAAATTCATAAGTGTATAAATTTTAATAGAACAAAAAGCGAGCGATAATTTTCAAAAAAATTATCGCTCAACTTTTTTTTAGATAAAACGAGATTTTTACTTTACTGCTTTATTCTTTATATCATTAATCATTACTGTGATTTTATACCACTACACTTAATCAACATACAGAACTATTCAAAATATGGTATTAAAGAGACAATTATTAGGTGGCGCAAATTTTATTGAAAATTACAACAATTCAGCAAAATCCTCAATATGTTCGTCAACGTATTGAGCTAATAGTGCGGTTTGCTCTTCTTCCATATCGAAATAACGCTCTTCAAGTTCATCGAAAACTTCAAAATCAACGTACATGGCGTTAAATTCTTCTTCATTAGTTTCGCGGGTAAGTTCTTTTTTATTGGCATCGTAAATTTCTTTTGCCTTATAAATTAGTTTTGATAATTCTGAACAACCAAATTGCCGCATAGCTTTTGCAAACGGATTTTCGAAAATGTAAGGACCGTAGCCATTCTGAATCAATTGTACAAAACCACCTTCGCGCATTTCAGTTGTAAAAAAGTGCCATGCTAACAAAGTATGCTGTGAGCCATTGAGTTTTGCCATACTTTCATGGGTAAGATTACCTCCGATTTTTTGGAGTATGGCATCTACAAAAACCTGAAGAAATTCATCCATTCCTTTGCCACCGGCTTCTGATAGTACTGTGCTATTTATTTGTATCATTTTATTAAAGATTTGAGTTACTTGATTGTGGTTTTTTTTCTATTTTAAATTATCAAATTATGTTAAACTGTGTGGTTTCTATTTGCATAAGCATCCCATGCGCCTGTTTCCATTGCTTTTTCAACCAACTTCATTCCATAATCAGTCATTAATCCGTTAGCTATAAGCTTTTTTATCCTAAGTTTATTTATATCGCTCCATCCACTGCGGGGATTTCGGGGTGTAAAGGTAACATAATAACTTTCAGCATCTCTGCTTTTTGCTTTACTGTCAATCCAACCATAACACAAAGCCTCTTCCACAGCTTCATCCATACGAACGGATGGTACTTTACTTTTTTTATGAAAAATGATGAGCCAAACTGCTTTTTCAGTTAAACAGTTATTTTTAAGCCATTCGCGCCAAACCAACCGATTCTCTGCCTGAATAGCCATACGCCCATCTTTTATTTCCATATTAAGAAGTTTTTTGGTTATAATATTTTACTGTAGGAGCGTTGCAGATACTTTCAAGTAGAAATAAAATGATTTTTAAAGAAACGTTCAAAAATCTATCGATGTTTTGAAGTTTTGTGTTTAATTATTTATTATTATTCATCAGAATTTCAACCGAATAAGCAGGCATGGAAATATTCAGTTTTTGTCCGTTTTTTTCGAATTGTGAGCCAAAAACTGATTTTAGCATCTTCGATTTCAAATATGCGGGTAAATTTGTTTTAATCAAACTGCTTTCGGGCGAGTTATTAATAATCACAATTGCCTCTTTATCAAAATATTTGCGGGCATACACCCAACTATTTTCTTTTGTATCAATATTTATAAAACTGCCGTACAAAAACACAGGATTCGACCTGCGTAATTTTGCCAACTTGCTTACACCGTCGAGCAGTTTTTGTTCACGGGAATTTAGATTATCGAAACGCATCATACGTCGACTGTCAGGGTCATTGCCACCTGTCAAACCAATTTCGTCGCCATAATAAATTACAGGCACACCCGGTATTGTAAGATTAAAAGCATGAAACAACAAAAACTTATCGTAAGCAGTAGAATCGGTAATTCCAATAGTACGATTCCATCCCGCCGCTTTGGCATCCTCGCCAAACTTCACATCGCCCGAAGCATACGCCATAAAGCGTGCCTTATCGTGATTGCCCGAAATATAACCCATCAGGTTGTGATTGCCATACATCTGTAAACTTGCACTTAACACACTCTGAACACGTGTTAAATCGCCACCGCCAACACCGGCAAAAGTTGTATTGGCAATATCGTACACATTAAAGTCAAACTGCCCATCGAGCATTCCGGTTGTGAGGTAACTTGCAATCAATCGGGGACTTCCATAGGTTTCGCCAATCTGAAAATTCATCTTTTCAGGAAAATTCCGTTTCATTTTCAGTGTAAGCAATCGCCAGAATTCCAGATTCACATGTTTACATGCATCATGCCGGAAGCCATCCAATTGAAATTCT
>CAYQWD010000140.1:0-6992 GCA_964420955.1 uncultured Paludibacter sp.
AGTTAAACAGTTTTTTACCATGGCACACCACAACATCGACCGATTGGACAAAAAAATTCTGCAGTTAATATCTCAGGATGCAAGAATTCCTTTTCTGGAAGTAGCCCGTGAATGTAATGTATCAGGAGCTGCAATTCATCAACGCATTCAGAAATTGAAGAATGCCGGAATTATAAAAGGTTCCGAGTTTGTTATTGATAACTACAAGGTAGGATATCAGACTTGTGCATTTGTCGGTATTACTGTACGCGATGTCAAATTGATGGCTAAAGTTGTAGAAGATTTAAAAAAAATTCCTGAAATAGTTGAATGTCATTATGCGACTGGAAAATATGCCATGTTTGTGAAAATATTTGCACGCGACAATAAGCATTTATTGCATATTATAGTTGATCGTATGGTTAGTATCGAAGGAATAGCACACACCGAAACTTTCCAGATTTCGCTCGATGAAGTTTTCAGGAGACAACTTTCGGTTTTTGAAGTGGACAATGTAACTGATGAAATTGAAGACGAAGAATAAAAAAAAGCTCCCATTCGGGAGCTTTTTTTAATATCTTGTATAAACCGACCTTATAAACGAAACCGCAGGCGAAAATACGGGTTGCGTAAATTCGAAAAACAATTGTTGGTTTGTGGGAGGAATATCGGGATTTTTTCTGCAAAATGCTTTTTGTTGCTCTGTCAGAGCTCTGTCATCGCCCGAGTATCTTCCCCATGATGTAGACCATACGTACCTTCCCTCGAATGTTCGTTGTTCAATAAGTTTATTGGAGATGCTTTCGAAGACTCTCACGCTCAAAATTCCCGATGAAATTATTTCGCGTATGAAAGTGGTAACTTTTGCATTGGCAGTGATATAAACTGTTTCATGTTTTCCTTCGGCATTTTTCGATTGAGCCGGTACACTATCGCGACTAAAACTCTGAACACTGCTTTTATCACTGTAATCCGAAATTCGAAAATCGGCAAAATCAAGCACAAGAACATGATGAGGATTGTTCATATTAAGATTGTAAGCTTCCAGAGCTGTGTAAAATCTCACAAACGGATTGCGTTGATTTTTTGTTATTTCGTAAATAAAATTATCAGCAAAAAAATCGGCGGTAAGCTGATATCGCGAAGCGGTTAATGGACGTTCAATAAGCACTCTGAGTGTGGCAAGATATTTAGCATCCTCCATTCTGCGAATAACATCTAAATATCCTTTTATGTAATTGTTGGCTTTTGAATAATACCTGTATGCCTGTCGGGCTTGTTCAATGGTTCCGGCTGTCATAGCTTTTTCGCCCATAATATATGCTTGGTGAGCAGCTTTTTCTTTTGCTTCGGAAAGTTGTGGAATAAACTCAATGGGCGAAGGAACAATTTCGTTTGCCTTGGGAGTTTTATATATTAAATCGGCAATATAATTAATTTTTTCAAGTTCAGCCACTATAATATCAAATCTGAAAGGATCGTTACCGGCTTGTGCTTTTTCAATTTCGCGTTGTGCAATATTCATGGCAAGCGGGTATGCTTTCGAAAGTGTAAACTGAGCTTTCTGATTAGTGGGTGATTTCATCAGCATTTCTACTGATTCAACGCATGCCTGATAATAGTTGCCTTTTTTGTAGGCTCTGTAGCCGGCCGAACAAGAGTTCAAAAACACTAAAACTATAAAAATTGATATATTCTGCAGAATTCTTTTCATTTTAAGTGATTTTTTTGGTAAATAAAATGTGAAAAATTTTTACATTCTCTCTGGCACTTCAATTCCAAGTAATTGCATTCCTGCTTTTACAATTCGAGCAACTATTGTCGAGAGTTGCAATCTGAAATTTCGTAATTCAATATTTTCTTCTTTTAAAATTGAAAAATCGTGATAAAACTGATTGTATTCTTTCACAAGTTCGTAACAATAGTTTGCAACTAATGCCGGACTGAATTCTTTTCCTGCTTCTGCAACAACTCCGGGAAATGAAGTTGTGAGCTGTATCAGGTTTTTTTCTTTTTCAGAAATTTCCAATTGTTGTGGAATTGGATTTTCAAAATTCATGCCTGAATCCACTGCTTTGCGCAATACCGATTTTATTCGGGCATGAGTGTATTGAATAAACGGTCCTGTGTTTCCATTAAAATCGATAGATTCTTGTGGATTGAAAGTCATATTTTTTTTAGGATCAACTTTTAATATAAAATATTTTAACGCTCCTAAACCTACCATGCGGGCTACTTCCGATTTTTCTTCTTCGGTACAATTATCGAGTTTTCCGAGTTCTTCCGAAGTTTCACGGGCAGTTTTTATCATCTCGTCAATCAAATCGTCAGCATCGACCACAGTGCCTTCGCGGCTTTTCATTTTTCCTTCTGGCAGTTCGACCATGCCATACGAAAAGTGAAACAAATCTTTACCCCAACTGAAACCAAGTTTATCAAGTAAAACTGAGAGCACCTGAAAATGATAATTTTGTTCGTTGCCTACAACATAAACCATTTTCTTGATATTATAATCATCGTATCGGAGTTTAGCTGTACCAATATCCTGTGTCATATAAACCGAAGTTCCATCGGAACGTAGAAGCAATTTCTGATCAAGACCGTTTTCGGATAAATCCGCCCAAACCGAGTTGTCTTCTTTCTGATAAAAAACTCCATTCGCAAGACCCTCAAGTACTTTTTCTTTACCTTCGAGATAGGTTTCCGACTCGTAATATATTTTATCGAAATCGACGCCGAGTTTTTTGTAAGTTTCATCAAAACCTTTATATACCCAGCCATTCATGGTTTCCCATATTCGATGAGTTTCAGAATCGTTGTTTTCCCAAGCCACTAACATTTCCTGTGCCTGCATTATCAGAGGAGCACTTTTTTTTGCTTCTTCTTCGTTAATGCCGTGTTTTTCCATTAAGGTTTTAATTTCTTCTTTGTATTTCTGATCGAAAATTACGTAGTATTTCCCAACCAAATGGTCGCCTTTCATTCCGGTATTTTCAGGCGTTTGGCCATTGCCGAATAGTTTCCATGCGAGCATCGATTTGCAAATATGAATGCCACGATCATTCACAATGTTGGTTTTTACAACTTTCCAACCGTTGGCTTTCTGAATTTCAGAAATACTGTAACCCAGAAGATTGTTACGGATATGTCCTAAATGCAAAGGTTTATTCGTGTTGGGCGATGAATATTCTATCATCATTGTATCAGCATCGGCTGTAGGCATTTTTGTGCCGAAATGTTCATCAGCGAAAATGCAGTTTAACCTTTCAATCCAGTACTTTTGTGCAATTTTAAGATTTAAAAAACCTTTAATTACATTATAAGCCGAAACTTCTCCCGAATTTTTAACGATATAATCGCCTATTTCCTGCGCTGTGGCTTCGGGCGATTTGCGGGCAGCTTTTATAAAAGGAAAAACAACTACCGTGATATCGCCCTCGAACTCTTTTTTTGTTTTCTGTATTTGTATTTCTTTGGCTGTTAATTCTAATCCGTAAAGCGATTTTGCAGCCGAAACGACAATATTTTGAATGGAAATTTCTAAATTCATCTGTCAAAAATGTTTTTTAAAGTAAGGAGGTGCAAAGATAGTACAATTCAACTGAAAATTTTAGGTCGTTCCAAACCTCATTTGTACTTTGAATAACTTATGTTTAAAAATTTATGTTGATAAAAAAGCATATTCGGTGATTTTTTAATACAAAAAACCTGTTTTCAGGTGAGTGAAAACAGGTAATATTTGTAAGAAAGTCCGTATTAAAAGTGTCAGCTTAAAAAAGTTTCCACCCGAGTGTTATGACAAAAGTACTTGCCGGATCGAATTTTACATTTTCAATTTTTGTTTCGTACATGTTGCCAATCAGGTTGTACCTGAAATCAAGAGCAAACATGAGCAAATCCAAACCTGCACCAATTTCAAGCCCAAGATTAGCTTTTTTAACCTCTGCAGTTAAATTTTTTAAATCTAATTGACCATCTGGGTTTGTAATTGTCGGAGTTGAGCCGGCATTAAATCTTAATTTAGGTCCTGCAAACACTCTGAGGTTTGCCACTTTGAGATCAAGTAATTTTAATCCGAGAATGAGCGGTATATCAATGGTTTTAATATCCGCAATTGAATCGAAAGTGATATTGCCCGTGATTGCATCTTTAAATTCAATGTCCTTTTTTTCGAGCGAATACATTAGCGCCGGCTCTAAATATAACTTACCCATGAATACACGTGCAAAAACACCAGCCTGAAAATTATTCCATAACTCGTTCTGAACCGAATTCAGATTGTATGTTCCATCGAAAAGAGAACCGATGTTATTTACAGACAATGAAGAGTTATAACCAGCTCTGATACCAAGATTAAACTGTGCTGTTGCGGGTAAAACAAGCAGCAAAACCAACAAAATAACCGTTATGCGTTTCATAAAAAATAGATATTTAAATAATTTGTTTAATATGAAATTCTCAAAAAAACTCATTTTAAATACTGAAGATAAAAAATATCAAAAATTTAACTATTTGAAATTTGACTTATTTATGTCTCTAATCATAAAAAATCTTTGAGAATAGTTATTTCGCACAAATGTATATAATTTTATTAAACAATTGGTTTTTTTTGAAAAAATAATGCAGTTTTGAAAGAAAATAATTTGCATATCTTTGCATTGCGAAATAGAAAATATTTATTTCTCTGTATTAGTTGTAAATTCATTTTCGCATTTCTGAATTATTTTTTACCAAGTAACAATTCAACATAATTATGGATACTTCAGATACAAAATTTCCAATAACAAATATCGGGCAAAATTTTAAACGCGCAATTTTTCCCGGCTCTTTCGATCCGTTTACTATCGGACATTACAGCATTGTACTGCGCGGATTAGAGATTTTTGATGAAATTATTATCGGAATTGGTACTAATCAATCAAAAAAAACGCTTTTTTCGGTGGAGAAAAGGCTTGATTTAATTCAACAGGCATTCAAAAATGAGTCTCGTGTTAAAGTGATGGTATATAACAGTTTGACTATCGATTTTGCAAAATCGGTTGATGCTCACTTTGCTCTCAGAGGATTGCGCTCGGTAGGCGATTTCGAATTTGAACGTACTATTGCCGATACCAATCGTATTATTTCAGGACTCGAAACCGTGATACTTTTTACCGAATCAGCATACTCGCATATTTCGTCAACTGTGGCACGCGACCTGATTTCGTTCGGAAAAGATATTTCGGAATTTTTACCTCCAAACGTGAAAATATAAATTTAAACCTCTGATTATTTTATTTGAAAAATGGACGATGTTTTTAATCTTAAACGTTTTGTGAATGCGCAAAACAGTGTTTATTCGCAAGTTATAACTGAATTAAATGCTGGCAAAAAACAAACACACTGGATGTGGTTTATTTTTCCGCAGTTAAAGGGACTTGGAAGGAGTCAAATGTCTGAATTTTACGGAGTTTCAGGTATAGATGAAGCAAGGGCATATCTTTCTCATCCGGTTTTGGGAAATCGCTACAACGAATGTTTGAAAATATTGCTCGATATCAGTACCAACAATCCGGTTAGTATTTTCGGTTATACTGATAGTAAGAAACTTCATTCTTCTCTCACTCTTTTTGCTGTTGCCGATGTTTCAAATATGAATATCAGCGCTGTTTTGAATAAGTTTTTCTTAGGAATTACCGATTTTTCTACTGAAAAAAACCTTGGAAATTGCAGTTCTTAACTTTACAATAATTCTATACAATCAGATTTTATTCCATAAATCAGTTATTGATATATATTTTTAAGCATATTTTTTTCATTATTACTTGTTAAGTATAACCTGTCAACAAAGTTTTTATTTAATTTTGTGGCTGTTTTTTCTGAAAAACATAAACATAAACCCACTTTTTTCTTATTGATTATTACTAACCACAATTCAGCAAAATAAATGTATTTAAATTTCAAACGTAGTTTTTTCCTCATCGTTGTTGTATCAATTTTTTTTATACAGGTTTTTCCTGCAAACAATAAAACATTTCGCATCAGTAAAAACATAACAGTTTTTAATTCTGTTTTACGCGAACTCGATTTGTTTTATGTGGATACAATCAATTATGATAAAGTGTTGAAAGATGCCATAGATAATATGCTTGCAGGTCTCGATCCTTACACAGTTTATTTGCCTGAAGAAGAAACATCTGACTTGAAATTTATGACTACCGGCGAATATGGCGGAATTGGTTCATTGATAATGAAAAAGGGTGAATATATCTGTATTTCAGAACCTTACGAAGATATGCCCGCACAAAAAAACGATGTGCGCGCCGGCGATATTATTCTCGAAATAGATGGTGTAGATGTGAAAAATTTTACGGTAAGCAAAGTGAGCGAAATGCTTAAAGGACAGCCCAATACTGAAATTAAACTGAAATTGAAAAGATACGGCGAAAATAAGCCTGTAGTAAAAGTTTTTAAAAGGGAGAAAATTCAGATTAATCCAGTTTCATATTCAAGTGTGCTTGAAAATAATACCGGATACGTAATGCTCAGCGAATTTACAGATAAATCTGCTTTCGAGTTGAAAAACGTTGTAAACGAAATGGTAAAGAAAAATCAGATTTCATCTTTAATAATAGATTTACGAAATAATGGTGGAGGTTTAATTGACGAAGCAGTAAAAATTTTGGGTTATTTTTTGCCTAAAGGAACCGAAGTTGTGAAAACCAAGGGAAAAAATCAGCAAATTGAACGGGTTTACAAAACACCGGCAAACCCTGTTTTTGCAGATTTGAAACTTGCAATAATAACCAACCGTTCGTCAGCCTCTGCAGCCGAAATTTTGGCAGGTGCAGTTCAGGACCTCGACAGGGGAATCGTAATTGGCGAACGAACTTTCGGTAAAGGTCTGGTGCAAAATATTCGTGCAGTCGGATACGGCGGACATCTGAAAATAACTACAGCAAAATATTATATTCCAAGCGGTCGCTGCATCCAGGCTATTGATTACGCCCACCGGAACGAAGATGGAAGCGTTG
>CAYQWD010000141.1:0-6990 GCA_964420955.1 uncultured Paludibacter sp.
ATTATTTTAAAAGTATTCACATAGCCGGAACAAACGGCAAAGGTTCTGTTTCGCATTATCTTGCTGCTATTTTTCAATCGGCTGGATATAAAACAGGATTATACACATCGCCACATTTGGTCGATTTTGGTGAAAGAATTCGGATAAATGGAAAAAAAATTTCGCGTAGTTATGTATCAACTTATGTTCAATACAATAAACAGCTTTTTGATGAAATACAACCTTCCTTTTTTGAAGCAACCATGGCAATGGCATTTAAATATTTTGCCGATGAAAATGTGGATATTGCCATTATTGAAGTTGGTATGGGCGGCAGGCTTGACAGTACAAATATCATTAAGCCGCTGCTCTCAGTAATTACTAATATCAGTTTTGATCATATTGCTTTTTTGGGCAATACTCTCGAAAAAATTGCTTTTGAAAAGGCAGGAATAATAAAACAAAACATACCGGTAGTAATAGGTGAATGGGCAGAAGAAACAGTTCAAGTATTTCGACAAAAAGCAGCAGAAACCGGATCGGAGATATTTTTCCCGAAAAAAGTTTTGAAATCATCAGCATTTGCAAATAACAAAATGGTTTTCGAAGATGAAAATGGTGAGATTTTCAAATCGGGATTAACCGGAATTTATCAGCTTAAAAATATTAACACGGTTTTATGTGCTATCGAAGTTTACAATAGTCATATAATTGATAATTTGCCTGAAATTAAATCTGAAAATATCAAGGAGGGACTTGAGTTTGTTACAGAAATTACCGGACTTCAGGGACGATGGCAACAATTGAACACTCATCCAAGAATAATTTTAGATACAGGGCATAACCAAGCAGGTATTTATTATGTTACCGAACAATTCAAGAACGAAAAATATGATAAATTACATATCGTTTTTGGCATGGTAAGCGATAAAGATGTAATTCCGGCTTTAGAACTTCTTCCTGAAAGAGCAGAATATTATTTCACACAAGCTGCAATACCAAGAGCTTTAAATGCGACTATACTGCAAGAAAAAGCTAAGAGTGTTGGTTTAAATGGTGATATTTATTTGTCAATAAAACAGGCAGTTGAGTCTGCATTGAAAAATGCGGGAACAGAAGACTTGATATTTATCGGAGGAAGTAATTTTGTTGTAGGCGAAGCATTGGAATTTTTAATGCCAGAAACTGAAAATTAAAAAATTTAATAATGAAAACTGCCTGTCTTCAGGCTGATTTAGTTTTATATGATGCTGTAGCTTTCCCTTTAACAATATTTGTAAGTTTCGATTTTAAAAACTGACGACGTATCGGAGAAACCTTGTCAGTAAACAGATTTCCCTCCAGATGGTCATATTCATGCTGAATGACACGAGCTATATAGCCATCAAACACTTCGATATGTTCAATAAACTCAGAGTCGAAGTATTTTATTTTAATTTTTTCAGATCTTGAAACAGTTTCGTGAATGCCAGGGATACTCAGACAACCTTCTTCACCGGAAATACATTCATCGCTCATTTCTATCATTTCAGGATTAATCATTACGATTTTAAAATTTCCAAGTTCGGGATTTTCTTCCTTAAATGGAGCCAAATCAATTACAAGCAAACGCAAAGCCATTCCTATTTGAGGTGCGGCAAGACCCACACCATCAGCATGATACATGGTATCGAACATGTTCTCAATAAGTTCATTCAGTTTCGGAAAATTTGAAGTTATGAGTTCTGTTTTTTTTCGTAAAACCGGATTTCCGTAAGTGTAAATTGGTAAAATCATAATATTGTTATATTTATCTTTGCTTATATCAGTTTTGCTGAATGAAGTTTTTCTATGGTGTTTGATGTTGTGTTCATTTTTATTCGGTAAAAAACCATTCTTCACCATCCCCATGTTTCGGGAGGGGGTGATACTTTACAAACTTTCCAAAAAACTTTGCAGAATTATTGTAGCCGATATTTTATCAACAGTAGCCTTGTTTTGTCTGTCTTTTTTCTTTAATCCTGCTTCAATCATTGTTTTTTTTGCGAGCAATGATGTGAAACGTTCATCTGTAAAAACAAGTTCAATTTCGGGAAACTTTTTTTGAAGGGCTACCACAAAAGGTTTAATGTATTGCATCGATGCCGATTCCATACCATTCATTTGTAATGGTTTCCCTATTACAATTATATCCACTATTTCTTTTGCAAGATATCCGGAAAGGAAATTCATAAGTTCGTGAACAGCAACTGTGTCGAGTGCATTTGCAGTAATTCTAAGTGGATCTGTAACAGCCAGTCCTACACGTTTTTGTCCGTAATCAATTGCTAAAATTCGTCCCATAATTGAAAGTAAGGAAATAATATGTGTAAATATTTGTAACAATGTATCAAAATTTACACAGCATAAAACAATTTCAATAGGGATACGTCTTTAATTACAGGTAACTTTGTAACAGCAAAATATCAGAATAATTCATAACATTTAAATTGACAGGAATTTTTTAAGTCATGCGAAACATTTTTCTTATTTTAATTCTCCTTATTTCATTTTATTCGAAAATCTTTTCCGCTGCCCGTCAAATGGAGCACTTGAACAGGGGTTTAATTGCTATAAAAGTAACATCAGGCGTATATTTAAGCTGGCGTTTGTTGGGAAATGAGCCTTTGAATACTGGATTCAATATTTATCGAAACAATGTAAAATTAAACACAACTCCTCTCACGGTTTCCACAAACTACAACGATGCATCAGGATTGACGACAAGTTCCTATACAATAAAGGCAGTTTACGAAGGCATTGAAGATACAACTTCGGTTAAATCAGTAATTCCCCAAACCACATTTTACAAACAAGTAAAACTTAATCGTCCAGCATCAGGACGCACACTCCCCAATAAGTTCGGTAGTGTTGGTAAAGCAGCCAACGGAGTTTTTCCTAATGGACAACCATTTGGTTACACACCGAATGATTGCAGTGTAGGTGATGTAGATGGAGATGGCGAATACGAAATTATTGTAAAATGGGATCCTACAAATTCACAGGATAATTCATACTACGGATTGACCGGAAATGTATACATTGATGCATATAAATTGGACGGAACGCAACTCTGGCGAATTGATTTGGGAATGAATATACGCGCCGGAGCACATTATACACAGTTTCTTGTATATGATTTTGATGGAGATGGCAGAGCCGAAATAATTTGTAAAACTGCGCCTGGCACAATTGATGGCAAAGGAAATTACGTAATTATGAACAATGATAATCCTTTATCTGATTATCGGAACAAAGATACAACCCAAATAAGTGGCTCGCGAATGCTCGGAACAATACTCACAGGTCCCGAATATCTTACACTTTTTGATGGGTTAACAGGTAACGAATTGCATACAGTAGCTTATGAACCTGTACGTGGTAATTTGTCAGCTTGGGGCGATTCGTATGGAAACCGCGCCGATCGTTTTCTTGCCTGCGTAGCTTATCTCGATGGAATTCGTCCGAGTGCGGTGATGTGTCGCGGTTATTATGCAAGAACTACACTTTGTGCATGGGACGTAGTGGATAAAAAACTGATAAAACGTTGGCTGTTCGACTCGACTGTTGCGGGTGCAGCAGCTGCCGGACAGGGAAATCATAATTTAAGTGTAGCCGATATTGACGAAGATGGAAAAGACGAAATAATTTACGGAGCATGTGCTTTCGATGATGATGGAAAATTGATGTACAGCACAGGATTAGGACATGGCGATGCAATGCACGTTTCAGATATGAATCCTGACATACAGGGATTAGAAGTTTGGACAGTACACGAAAGTACTACTTCAGCTTATGGTTACGAATTGCATTCGGCTAAGGATGGAAAAGTTTTATGGGGAGCTTTTACCGGTACTGATAATGGTAGAGGTATGGCCGGCGATATCGATGCACGATTCAGAGGTTTCGAGATGTGGAGTTCAGCAGCAGGGACTTATACATGCACAGGAATGCAAATCTCAACTTCGAAACCTTCTACAAATTTTCGAATTTACTGGGATGCCGATTTGCAGGACGAATTGTTGGATGGCGTAAAAATAACAAAATGGACTGGCAGTGGAAGTACTACTTTACTTACAGCTTCAGATTTTTTGAATGCACAATCATGCAACTCTACAAAAGCTACACCATGTTTGTTGGCCGATTTAATGGGCGACTGGCGCGAAGAACTTATTTTGTGGAGCAGAACTGACTCGGCATCGCTAATAATTTTCAACACAACAACTCCAACCAATCATAAACTGTTTACTCTTATGCACGATCCGGTTTACAGGCTTGGAATAGCATGGCAAAATACTGCATATAATCAGCCTCCACATCTTGGTTTTTACATAGGCGATGGTTTGGCAAATATGAAAATGCCTGAAATTTTTACACCAGTTTATGGGAAAACTAATACTGATTTCAATTTGCCTGAATTAAACAACAAAATCAAAATATATTTTTCAAATCAAAATTCACTTCGATTTATTTCTTCAGATATAATCCGAAATGTATCAGTGTATTCAGTTTCAGGAAAATTATTGTTAAATTCAATCGCAATTAACAAAACCGATTTTTCGATTAGTTTACCCGAAAATGAATTCCTGTATATAATAAAAACTGAAACAGAAAAAGGAGTTTTTGTCGATAAAATTATCAGATAATCATGTATTTACTTTTTTCAGAAAACTTCAGTTATTAATCGAACTGAAGTTTTTTTGGTATTTGGCAAAGTAATGCTCAAAATATATTTATTTGGAAAAAATACTATTTTTGTGTTTTCTTACACACAATTCGTACAGCATTTATGTTTAAATTAAAACCAAATTCTATTGATGAATATATACTCGGTTTTCAGCCGGAAGTTGCTGAAAAACTTATTAAAATAAGAATTTTAATTCGCGAAAATGTTCCAGAAGCCAGTGAGAGTATTGCTTATGGAATGCCGGCTTTTAAACTGTTTGGCAAACCATTGGTTTATTTTGCAGGTTTCGAGAATCATATCGGTTTATATGCATTACCTGCGGCACACAAAAAATTTGAAAAACAATTATCTGATTACAAACCGGGTAGAGGTTCAGTTCAATTTCCACATAACAAACCTATGCCTTACGATTTAATTGAAAGAATTTTAAAATTCAGGATCGAAGAAGTTACTTTTTTGAACTCGAAAAATAATGCATAAAATCTTGTATCTGATATTAGCTTTTTTATTCTTATTTTTTACATCGTGCGAGAAAGAAATAGAGATAACTGACCTGATTGATAAATTCAACGGAAATCAGTCAGTAGTAATACCTTTGGGCAGTTTAGATGCCGAAGTTAGTTCGATGATATCAAATTATTTTAAAGACAATAAATTTGTAAAAATTGATGGCGACGATGTTTATTTTACACTTACAGATAGCAGCAACTTTGTGTTTCATTATTTAAGTTTCATTGAAAAAGTTCAGCCTTTGCATTTTAAATCTACCCTTACTAATGAAAATATATTTATCCCTTCAAATTTGCAAAAATCTTTTTCGTTTACTTCCGAAATCGATTTTGGCATTAATAATAATCCTGATTATGAACGAATTGATAGCGTTATTTTTAAGACATTAAACGTAATATTCAATTTCAATAATTCTGATATCACACCTGATAATATCGATTCTATTGTAATATTTTCCGAAAGACTTTCCAAAAAAATTGTTTTTCGAAAAAATATTTCTGACACCTCTGTCAGAGATATAAAACTTTTTCCTCAGTCCGATGGAAAAATACCTGTAACTGTAAGCTTGTTTTACAAATCAGCCCTTGGCAGAACAATAACACCGCACGAGGAATTGATTTTTAACATGTACTTTAAAATACTGAATTTTGATGTGGCTTATGGATTTTTCAAGCCTTCTGTGTTGCAACGTCAGGTTTTAACACGCCCTTTAATTTGGAACGATTTTCTGCGAAACAGCCTTTTACGGTTTTCAAATCCAAAAATTGATGTTCAAATAAGAACCAATGTCGGTGCAAATCTGCGCTTTGAGTTCGATTCGGTTTTAGCTACTTACCCTGATCAAACTAAGATTTATGCAGTTTTTAATGGAAAAAAATCAATGAGCGAAAATATAGGATTAAAGCCTCTTAAGCCTGGCGATGAAATTACCTACAACCTTAAAACTTTTGATAATATATATGGAAAAACTTTTCTTTTGTTTGATAAAATTGATAAGCCTGATTCACTGATATATGGGTATGGCGCTTCGCTCAACTTTGATGCTTACTCAATCGACAAAAAGCCCGATTTTTTATTGCCGGACTCGAGAGTTTATGTAAAAATTCAGACAAAGTTACCTTTTCAGTTAAACCAACTGAGTAATTATGTTTATGTTGACTCAATAACTGAAATTTACAAGAGTTTATCTCCACAAATCAGAAATATTGATTACGGAAAAATTGATTCGGTGTTTATTGTACTTCGTATCAAAAATCGTTTACCGATTAGCGCATTTTTTACACTCGGATTTGCAGATAAAGAGGGTCGGAAAATTGAAACAGATGTCAGGAGCGAATATAAAATCGAATCGGGCAGGGTAGATGCAACAGGAAAAGCAGTTGAACCATTTACAACCGAAATTGCTGTTTTACTGACAAAAAATCAATTCGAAACACTCCGCGATAAACTTGACAAACTCAAAGTACGCATAAAATTTGCCGGAATGGATGAAAACTCAAAAATTCATATAACTGCCCAGGATAAAATCAGTGTTCATGCAGGTATTTTTCTGAAAAACGAAACATCGAATTAATGGAATTTAAATAAACAAAAAAAAATACGGAGTGTTGAAAAAACCGGTTTTCATAGTTGTATTGTTAATAATTGCGATCGTAGTTGCCAAATCTCAATCCCTTTCGCGCTTTTTCAATCGCGACATACCGGTTCGACATTTTCAGAATCCTGCTTTTCAGCCTGAAACTAAATAGTCGAGCCTTAAAAAGCCCATTTACGATTATAAAAAATTAAAAAAATGT
>CAYQWD010000142.1:0-6192 GCA_964420955.1 uncultured Paludibacter sp.
AAGTTTTCCTTTGGGTATTTGCATCTTCGCATCTTTGCGTTCACAATAATATTTTCATAACAAACTATTGTATATCATAAAAAATCAGTAAAATATAATAATTATTTTCTAATTTCCCACATCTGAAGGATTTCAGAAAACTGTATGTTATAATAAATGAAAGAAGAAGTACGGATTGACAAATGGCTGTGGGCTGTAAGATTATTTAAAACACGTACACTTGCCGCCGAAGCTTGCAAGAAAGGGAAAATATATATTCAAAACCAGAGTGTGAAAGCTTCTCGACATATAAAAAAAGGGGAGACTATTCAGATAAAACGCAATCCGGTAGTCTTCTCATTTAAAGTGCTCGAACTTGCTGAAAATCGGATGAATGCCAAACTTGTTCCCGAGTTTATGGAAAATGTAACTACGCCCGATCAACTTGAATTGTACGAAATGGGAAAACTGAATGCCAAACTTGGAAGAGAACGTGGTACCGGCCGACCCACAAAAAAAGAAAGACGCGAACTTGACAGCTTTGCAGAACCTGTGTTTCTGGATGATGATTTTGATTTCGATTTTTAGTTTTGAAAAATTGAAAAAACTGAAAAGGAAAATTTGTACGCATCTGTTGTGAAATAAAATGATTCCTAAATTACTTTCAAAAAAAAATAAAATTCAATTTTAAAATTGTAAATAAATCGCACTAAAAAACACAAATAGAACGCAAATCCCAAAAGCTATCGGGAAAGCTGATGTAAAATTTACCCGACAGACCGCAAAATAGCGGTCGTTCGGTATCAGAGATCAAACGGATTAAATCTTGCAGGCAAATGTTATAAAGTGCAAAAAATCCAAATTAAGATTTACCCGACAGACCGCAAATAGCGGTCGTTCGGTATCCGAGTCCAAATGGATAAAATCTTTCAAGCAAGATTGAATTAAGATAGATAACTGAAATCATAATGCCAAAGGCGTGATGATAATACGTTTAAAATCTGTTCTCAATCCCCAAACTTCGGGACGTGATTGTGTTCTAGTTTTTTTTGTCTGGTACAAAGAAATTTTTGTCATGTATTAAGTTGTAAATTGTAAATTCTTTCAAGATGTTCATCGCTAAAAAACTTAAAACCGAAAATATTTTCGAATACCTGCTGTACATGTGGCAAACGGAAGATATTTTAAGAGCATTAAATCTGGATATCGACCGCGTAAACGAAATAATAGTGCTCCGGTATAAAAATCTGAACGAAACAGATCAAAAACAACTCTTCGAATGGTACGAAAGCCTTTTGGACATGATGCGCAGAGAAAACCTGCAACAAAGCGGACATTTGCAACTGAACAAAAATACGCTTGCTGAAGTTAGTGAATTTCATTTCGATTTATTAAAATCAGGTAAAATACCATCATATAATGCCTTGTATCATGCACTTTCAGGTCAACTTTTGGAATTGCGAAAAAAAAGTGAAATAAATATCAACGATATCGAACTTTGTCTGAACTTTTTATATGGCATACTCATACTGAAACTGAAAAATAAGGAAATTACGCCTCAGACACTTGAAATTCAAAGTCAAATTAGCAGTTTTTTATTTCAACTTGCAAGTAATTTCAAATTGTTTCAATCAGGTGAACTGACGCTCGAAGTATGATTATACTCCTGAAAAATGCATTTTTTCATTTCGGCAATTTTTTATACTTTTGAGACATCTATCACCAAAATTAATTTTTATGAAAGGAATTATTTTAGCCGGGGGTTCCGGAACTCGACTTTATCCGATTACAAAAAGTATTTCCAAACAAATCATTCCGGTTTACGATAAACCAATGATTTATTATCCCTTATCCGTATTAATGTTAGCCGGAATTAAGGAAATTCTGATAATATCAACGCCGCAGGACATTCATTTGTACGAGAATCTTCTTGGCGATGGCACCGATTTGGGAATCACACTTGAATACGCCATTCAACCTTCGCCCGATGGATTGGCGCAGGCTTTTATTATTGGCGAACAATTTATCGGTAACGATAATGTTTGCATGATTTTGGGCGATAATATTTTTTACGGTTTCGATTTTTCACGTACATTGCGCGAAGCTGCAAAATTAGAAGATGGCGCTATCGTTTTCGGATATTATGTTAACGATCCGGAACGTTATGGAGTTGCTGAATTCGATAGTACGGGCAAAGTTTTAAGCCTTGAAGAAAAACCAGCACAACCAAAATCTAACTATGCAGTTACAGGTTTGTACTATTATAGCAACGATGTGGTTGAAAAAGCAAAAGGATTGAAACCATCGAAACGTGGCGAACTTGAAATTACGGATTTAAACCGACTTTATCTTGAAGAAGGCAGATTGAACCTGAAAATTATGGGACGTGGTATGGCTTGGCTCGACACCGGAACGCATGACAGTTTGCTCGAAGCATCGAATTTTATTGCCACTATTGAAAATCGCCAGGGATTAAAAGTTGCCTGTATCGAGGAGATTGCTTACAGAAATGGTTACATCACCAAAGAACAATTGTTGAAACTTGCAGAACCATTGAAGAAAAACCATTACGGAGAGTATCTCATTAAAATTGCAAGTGAGAAATGAAATGGGACAATGAGCCAATATGCAGATAAATGGTAAATTGTAAATGGATAAATAGTAAATTATTTAATGGAAATAATAAAAACAAATATTGAAGGATTATTGATAATTAAACCACGTGTTTTTGCTGATAGTCGCGGTTATTTTTACGAATCGTACAACGAGAAAAATTATCATGCGAATGGAATTGACATTCGGTTTTGTCAGGATAATCAGTCGAAATCATCTTATGGAGTTATTCGCGGATTGCATTATCAGCTCAATCCAAACAGTCAGACTAAACTGGTATCGGTAATTCAAGGCGCTGTTTGGGATGTGGCAGTGGATTTACGGAAAGATTCACCCACTTTTGGACAATGGTACGGCGTAGAACTTACCGAAGAAAACCACATGCAATTTCTAATTCCAAAAGGTTTTGCTCATGGTTTTTCAGTGTTAAGTGATGTGGCAGTTTTTTCTTATAAATGCGACGATTTTTACAATCCACAATTAGAACGTGGCATAATGTTTAACGATCCTACTCTTGCTATCGACTGGAAAATTCCTGCAGGAAAGGAAATTATTTCAGAAAAAGATCGTAAACATCCGCTTTTTACACAAGCTGAGAAAAATTTTCAGTTCCAAATCCAATGAAAAATATCCTAATCACCGGAAGCAAAGGTCAACTCGGAAACGAAATGCAGTTAGTTGCTAAAAGAGTTCCGGAGTTAAAATTTCATTTTACCGATGTTGATGAATTAGACATTACCAACGTTGAAGCTATTGAAAATTTTGTAACAGGTAATAATATAAATTTCATTGTTAACTGCGCAGCTTACACTGCCGTTGATAAAGCTGAAACTGAATTTGTGCTTTGTAATAAAATTAATGCCAAAGCAGTAAAAAACATTGCCGAAGTAGCAGTGAAACATGATATCAGCATAATTCATGTTTCAACCGACTATGTTTTTAACGGTGAAAATTCCAAACCTTATACCGAAGATGACGAAGTTTGTCCGGTGAGCGTTTACGGTAAATCGAAACTCGAAGGCGAAAAATTGCTTTTTGAAACCATGCCGGAAGCCATCGTAATCAGAACTTCATGGCTTTATTCATCGTTCGGCAATAACTTTGTGAAAACAATGATGAAACTTGGCGTAGAAAGAGATTCACTGAATGTTATTTTCGATCAGGTTGGTACACCTACTTATGCAGCCGATTTGGCCGAGGCCATTGTAACAATTTTAAAATCTGAAAAATTTACTCCCGGAATTTTCCATTTCTCAAACGAAGGAGTTTGCAGTTGGTACGATTTCGCCTTAAAAATTCATCAGATGGCCGGTATAAAATGTAATGTAAACCCAATTGAGTCGAAGGAATACCATTTTCCTACTCCGCGACCGCATTATAGCGTATTAAATAAATCGAAAATCAAAAAAACATACAATATAATTATCCCGCATTGGGAAACAAGTTTGGCTAAATGTATTGAATTGCTGAAATAATTGATGTTTACTCACTATAACAATAAACCCGCAAATTTTACAACTTGCGGGTTTATTGTTTTTGTGGTTGATATTTTTTATGATACTGCCTGAACAATATCGTTGTATAAACTTTCGACTTCTTCTAAACCTACCGAAATGCGTATGGTTTTATCCGAAACATTCATTTCTCGGCGAACTTCGGCAGTGAAATTTCCGAAAATTGTACTTGCAGGATGAATAGCCAGAGTTTTATTATCGAAAAGATTCGTCGCTCTTTTTATCAGTTTAAGTTTATTTAAAAAGCTAAAACAAGCTTCACGTGAAGCTAAATCGAAAGTAAGCATCGCGCCGGGATTTACGCCAAACTGAATTTTTGAAATTTCGTAAAATTTATTTTCCGGTAAACCAGTATAATTCACCGATTCAATTTCCGGTATGGATTTCAATTTTTCTGCTAATTCAAAACAAGTTGCTGTAGATTTTTGGTAGCGCAGCGACATGGTTTCAAGCCCAAGTGTTTGCATGTAAGCAACTTGAGGCGTCATGTAAGCGCCAAGATTACGATGAATTTCCTTTCTGAGTTTGGCAGTAAAAGCGCCATTTCCAAAATCATTCGCCAAAGCTGATAATCGTGAAGAATTACGCCAATCGAAAGTGGCGTAATCAATAATCAATCCACCCAAACTTGTTGCGCCACCCGAAATATATTTAGTACTCGAAACAATTTCTATATCCACACCGAAATCTCCTGCCCTGAAAGCAGAGAAAGGAATTATGGTGGTGTCAGCTATCAAAGGCACTTTACTTTTATTGGTTAAGGTAGAAATTGCTTTCAAATCAGCAACTTCCAATTGCGGGTTGGTAATAATTTCAAGAAAAACCGCACAGGTATTTTCATCGATTGTATTTGAGATTTCCTCAATATTGGTCAAATCGCAAAACCGCACTTCCACACCAAAAGCAGCCAAAGTTGATGCAAAAAAGCTATACGTGTTCCCAAATAAATGCCGTGAAGTAACTATGTTTTTTTCCGATTGAGCAATTGTAAAAAACAGATTGGAAATAGCAGCCATTCCGGAATTAAGCGCAGTAACGCTAAATGCACCGGTTATGGTTTTTACTCTATCCTCGAAATACTGAACCGTGGGATTTGTAATTCTCGAATATGCAAAATCAGCAGTTTTTCCGGTAAAGGCAGCTTCCATTGCTTCAGCAGAATCAAATTCGTAAGCAGCACATTTATAAACCGGCATACTTAATGCGTTGTAAGCATCCGGTTTTGGATAAGGAGTATGTAGTAAATCTGAATCTGAAAACATTTGTTAGAACAAAGAGTAAAGAGTAAAGAACAAAGAACAAAGAACAAAGAACAAAGAACAAAGAATAAAGACAAAACACGAAACACGAAACGTGAAATATCACCTCAATTGTGCAGAAATTTTCTTTTCAAAATTGCCAATCATTTTTTTCATGATTGCTTCAATCTGGTCATCGGTCAGTGTTTTGGAGTCGTCTCTGAGCACAAAATTCACTGCATACGATTTTTTTGACGGATCGATATTTTTACCTTCGTAAACATCGAAAAGCGTTACTTTACGTAAAAGTTTTGGCTCAGTTTCGTAAGCAATTTTCTCAATTTCGGCAAAAGTTACTTGCTTGTCAATGAGCAATGCAAGGTCTCTTTTCACTTCCGGAAATTTTGGTAACTCAGCATATTTTACTGTGTTTATGCCTGCTTCTTCCATCAGGTTATTCCACTGAAAATCGGCATAATAAACCGGTTGCTCAATATCGAACTTTTTCAGAATTTGAGATTTTACGATACCGTAAGTAACCAATTGATTTTTGCGAGGAGATGTTACAACCAATGCATCCGAAAATAAATCGCCAGAATATTCTTCGGTTCTTAATTTCTTTTGATTGATTCCCAAACGCTGTAGAATATTGAAAACATAAGCTTTCAGTTCGAAAATGCTTGTTTTTTCCTGCGCTTTCGTCCACGATTGTGCCGATTTATTTCCGGTAATCCACATTCCTAAATGATATTCTTCGGAATAGGCTTTTAGTGAACTTTCATCAGTTTTATAATCAGCATTATAAAAATAGCAATTTCCGAACTCATAGAATTTCAAATCGGCGTTAC
>CAYQWD010000142.1:6202-6945 GCA_964420955.1 uncultured Paludibacter sp.
ATTTCGGCTGATATTTTCAAGACCCCCAAAAAGCAAAGTCTGGCGCATAACATCGAGGTCGGCGCTTAAAGCATTGATAATTTTTACTGAATTTTCAGCAGGAAACGAACTTAGTTCAGTATAATGACTTCCCTTTGTGAGCGAGTTATTCAAAATTTCGTTAAATCCCTGAGCCGTAAGTTGCTCGGAAATTATATTCTGCAATTTATGGCTGTCGGGTTTCGAGCTGTAACTTAATGTGGAAACAAGATTTTCGCTGATTTCTACATTGTTATAACCATAAATGCGTAAAATATCTTCAATTACATCCACATCGCGTTGTACATCTACGCGGTAAGCCGGAATTTCCAGGGTTAAGCTCTCGTTGTTTTTCTCAATAATTTTCATTTCGAGAGCTGTAACTATGGTCTCAACAACATCTTTTTCTATTTCTTTGCCAATCAGGCTATTAATTTTTTTGTAAGAAACATTAACGATAGCCGGAGCAACTTTATGTGAATAAATATCTGAAATTTCGCTTGAGATTTCGCCTCCTGCAACTTCCTGAATCAATAAAGCACAACGTTTCAGCGCGTAAATGGTATTTTCCGGATCGCAGCCACGCTCAAAACGGAACGAAGCATCGGTATTCAGTCCATGTCTGCGAGCTGTTTTTCGAATGGAAGTTGGATTGAAATAAGCGCTTTCAAGAAAAATAGCTGTTGTGTTCTCAGTAACTCCCGATTCTGCTCCTCCAAAAACAC
>CAYQWD010000143.1:0-6901 GCA_964420955.1 uncultured Paludibacter sp.
GATTCCTGAAAAAAAGGTTGATTTTGATAAGGAAACAGTTGATGAAGTAGACTCTTCAAAGGAAGAAGAAATTTACAGTGTAAAAAAACCTGTGATTGAGAACACGATAGTAGTTGTCGGAAATATTGATCTTGATTTGATAAATACAAAAATCCGTCCTACTCCTAAACCGAAAGTAAAACCCATATCGAGTAAAAATGGAAAAAATCGTCCACAGTTTGATTATGGAAATACAGATAAAACAAAATCGGTAAATGATGCTGAAAACAAACCTGCAGCAACAAAAAAACCGGATAAGCGTAAAAGGTTTAACCCTCAGAAAGTTGATATCAACAAAGTAGGAAAAGAAGTAGGTTCACAAATAAAGCAGCCCAAACCTGTACAGGCAGGTAATCAGACAAAGCTACCAAAGGATAAACTGAAAAAACCGTTAAAGCCCATTGTAGATGAGGATGAAGTACAGCGTCAGATAAAGGAAACACTCGCCAGAATGGCAGGTGGAAATAAAAAAACGAAAGGTGCCAAATATCGTCGTGATAAAAGAGATATTATTAACGCACGTATGCAAGAGCAGGCTGAACGCGATGAAGCAGAACAGGGAATTCTTAAACTTACGGAGTTTGTTACAGTAAGCGAATTGGCCTCTATGATGAACGTTTCAGTAAATCAGGTAATAGGTACTTGTATGAGTATCGGCATGATGGTTTCCATAAATCAGCGGTTGGATGCCGAGACAATAAACATAGTGGCTGAAGAATTCGGATTCACAACACAATATGTAAGTCATGAATTGGTTGAAGCAATAGAAGATGAACAGCCCGACAGTGAAGAAGATTTGCAACCGCGTGCTCCTATTGTAACAGTGATGGGACATGTTGACCATGGAAAAACATCGTTGCTCGATTTTATACGCAAAACCAACGTCATAGCAGGTGAAGCTGGAGGTATTACGCAGCATATCGGAGCTTATAATGTAAAACTTGAGAATGGGCAGCGCATTACATTTCTGGACACACCTGGACATGAAGCATTTACTGCAATGCGTGCGCGTGGAGCCAAAGTTACAGATATAGTAATTATCATTGTAGCTGCCGATGATAATGTGATGCCGCAAACCATCGAAGCAATTAACCATGCATCGGCAGCAAACGTACCAATTGTTTTCGCCATCAACAAGGTTGATAAGCCGGGAGCAAATCCCGAAAAAATAAAGGAAACATTGGCCAATATGAATTATCTTGTTGAGGAGTGGGGTGGGAAATACCAGTCGCAGGATATTTCTGCAAAACAGGGCAGCGGAGTTGCGGAGTTGCTGGAAAAAGTTTTGCTCGAAGCTGAATTACTTGAATTGAAAGCCAATCCTGATCGCAGAGCAATAGGTTCAGTTATTGAATCATCGCTCGATAAGGGGCGTGGTTTTATTTCCACTGTACTTGTTGCCAATGGTACGCTACGAAAAGGAGATGTGGTGCTTGCCGGAATTCATTTCGGAAAAGTAAAGGCAATGTTCAATGAACGCAATCTGCGAATTGACGAAGCACGACCAGGAGAACCTGTCCTTATTTTAGGTTTGAATGGCGCACCACAGGCAGGAGATAATTTCAATGTTATGGAAACCGAACAGGAAGCCCGCGATATAGCTAATAAACGTGAACAACTTCAGCGCGAACAAAGTATTCGAACTAAAAAACATTTCACACTCGATGAACTTGGTCGTCGAATAGCTTTGGGAGATTTTAAAGAAATGAATATTATAGTGAAAGGTGATGTGGATGGTTCGGTCGAAGCGCTATCGGATGCTTTGTTGAAATTATCGACAGAAAATATTCAGATTAATGTAATTCACAAAGCTGTAGGTGCAGTATCCGACTCGGATGTGCTACTTGCGGCAGCTTCCAATGCTGTTATTATAGGTTTCCAGGTGCGTCCAACTTCAACAGCCCGAAAAATGGCCGAGAAGGAAGAAATTGATATTCGATTGTATTCGATAATTTATGATGCAATTGAAGAAATCAAATCGGCCATGGAAGGAATGCTTTCGCCTGAAATTAAAGAAGAAATTACTGCTACCATTGAAGTGCAGGAAGTGTTTAAAATTACAAAAGTAGGCACTGTAGCGGGTTGTATTGTGCGTGAAGGTAAAGTGAAACGCAATAACAAAGTGAGATTGATTAGGGATGGAATCGTTATATATACTGGTGATATAGATGCTTTGAAGCGCTTCAAGGAAGATATAAAAGAAGTTGGGGTCAATTATGAGTGTGGTATCAGCGTGAAAAACTACAATGATATCAAGATTGGTGACATTATTGAAAGTTTTGAAGAAATACAAGTGAAAAAAACATTGTAATTTTTTCAATCAATCTTTTAGTTTTTTAAAAAGGCTGTTTCTTCTTGATACAGCCTTTTTTAAATGAAAAGATTTTATAAGTTCTTTAATTTTCTATCAAATGAGATTTGGAGTTGAAAAACACTAAATCAATTCAAGTAAATTTTTGTTGAAAAAATAACAGAAATCAACCCGGTAAAGGTTACTCAATAAATTTCTAATTTGTTTTTACCAAAGCTAATCCGGAGCGTTTAAGTTGCTGTGGAATTAACTGATTATTCACTAATAACCGATTTTTTAAAAAAATGGACAAATGATTTCATTCCCCAATCGAGTTAACTTTGTAAATAAACTTACCTCGATACTTTTTGGTCACATGCTTATAAGTTACTGGTTTTTTTTATTACTGGCGAGCACTGCAGTTTTTGTCCTGAAACGGAGCATCACTAAACGGCTGTATTTGTTTTGCTGTAATATTGGGTTTTTTTTATGTTGATTGTTATCTTTCGGGTATGGCTACATTTATTCTGTTCATATTTTCATTTCGCCTAAAATAAACTTAAGCATAGAGTGTATTGACTAAAGTAATTCCGGCAAATTAACACTTAAGAAAAATATACAGTCTTTGATTTTTTTTGAAAAAACAAAAACTGTATTAATTATAAAAGCGGCTATTCCTTTTCAAGAATTTTAGCTTTTTGTTTTTGATATTCTTCCTGGTTAATCAGTTTCTCATCAAGCATCACTTTAAGCTCTCTGAGTTTTTCAAGTTTTGTAACCCTTGAAAATTTTATTTCTGTATCACTTTCATTTGAAAAATCTGTAATTAAGGGTTGTAGTTCGTAGGTGCGTACAGGTTTGTAATCGAGTGTCCACAACCAGATAGGCCAAATGAAAAATCCTCCAATAAATGTGCCCGGATTGAATTCTTCATCGCGACGAAATGTCGTATATAACGGTTGATAACCTTTTTTGATAATATCTACCATAACAGGCGAAAAAGATACTTTTGTATCTGTGTACAGATATGGAGTTTTTCCTACTAATTCTCCGTTGATATACACATCGGCATCTGAAGGTACTGATTTTATCATAGTTGAACTTGCACAACCTGATATGAGTAAGATAACCGCAACAAAAATGAAATTTGTTTTAAAAAAAGTCATTGATTTCATTGATAAAAATTAATTATTAATAAATAAGAAATATTAAATTTGTTTGATAACAAAAACTTTACCAAACTTAATTTTGCAAATAAAAACTACATTCAAACAAATTTTTTTTCAATTTTTCATAGTACATGACAAAAATTTATATAAATATGACATTTTGGAAAAATAGAATGCTGCTCCTGATAGCTATCTGGAACGCTGATTGAACGGATTTTAATCTCGCCTTTCGTGAGCTGATTTCAGTTACTTATCTTTAAATAATATGTTTGCAAGATTTAATCCGTATCAAAAGTTCGTTATAAAAAATTTTAATGAACGCAGAGATGCGAAACTGCAAAGACCAAAGGGAAATTTTTAAGTTTTTTTTTTCGCACCCTTTATTTAAGAATCAGGTTATTAACATGTTGTAAAAAATGAAAACTTTGCGTTCTTCGCGTTGAGTATTTAAATTAATCTTTTTGAATAATAACAGTAACGTTACATAACGGTTTGATTTAATACACATTGTGTTATTTTAAAACGACCCCATTGTAATTAAAACAAACATAAATTGTAATGTGTTATTTTTCATGTAGATTTTCTGTTCTAAAGTTCTATTACTTCAAGGTTCTGAATTTTAGCACCATCAATTTCGAACCGAACCAATGTTTGTATTGTGTGAAAGCCGTATTTTCCTGCTGCTCCTGGATTTACATGCAACAAATTCAAGATATTATCATACTTTACTTTTAAGATATGCGAATGTCCGCACACAAAAAGGTTTGGTGGATTTTCAAAAATTGCGGGCTTTACCATTGCATCGTATTTACCCGGATACCCTCCGATATGCGTAATCCACACTTCTGTATCTTCTATGCGAAAACGGTTATGAAGTGGAAAGATACTCCTGATTTCGTAAGGGTCGATATTGCCCCAAACACCTCTCACAGGTTTGAAACCACGTAATTTCTCCACAGCTTCCGCCGAACCCCAATCGCCACAGTGCCATATTTCATCACAGATTTCAAAGTATTTGAAAATACGTTCGTCAATATGACCGTGCGTGTCAGAGAGTATTCCAATTTTAACCATGTAAGCCCTAAGATTTTTATTGTTAAAAAGAATTGTTGTAATGCAAAAATACAAATAAATACAAATCTTTTTACTAAAAATACATTTCACTGAAAATTCCTTTTTTTAAGCTGAAAATTTTATGATTTAAAACTTAATTATCAGATTAAAATGCTAAATTTGCGGGTAAAAATAGAAAATTACAGTGTATGAATACAAAACTGCAGGAATTAACCGATAAAATCTATCTCGAAGGAGTAGAAAAAGGAAATACCGAAGCCAAAGCTATTGTAGAAAAGGCCGAGAAAGAAGCGGCAGCAATTGTAGCAAAAGCAGCTGAACTTTCAAAGAACACCCAATCAGAGCTAAAACTCTTCGCACAGCAATCGGTCAATGCGTTAAAAACCGAAATTACAAACCTTATAAATGGAGTAATTGTTTCCGATTCGATAAAAGCAGCAACAGCCGATAAAGCATTTATGCAAAATACAATACTTACACTTGTAGAGGCATGGGCTAAAAATCAAGATGTTATTATCGAGGCTAAAGATGCAAAATCGCTTACTGAATACTTTGCATCAAATGCTAAAGCTTTGCTAAACAAGGGTGTGAAAATAACAGAAGCCAATAATATTAAGGCCGATTTTACTATTACCCCTCAAAAAGAAGGATATAAAATTACGTTTGGCGATGAGGAATTTTTGGCTTATTTTAAGGAATTTCTTCGTCCGAAATTATTGGAAATGCTTTTTTGAGCAGGATTAAAAGTATAATTTATCCCCTAAGAAAAACAATTCCAGTTTGCTATGGACAGACTCAAAACACAAAATTCTAACACTGACTGCTGATGAATTATTACTGTCTGGTAGCGGGATTGCCCGATATTAATGCAGAAGACACCAAAGGTGCTGCTTCGCTTGTCGAACTGAAAGTGCAATTGCTTGCCGAGCTTAGCAAGAGCGATGGTATGTTGCTGAAATTGCTATACGCAACTTACGATAATCAGAATTTTCTCGCGTATCTCGAAAATCATGATGCTGAATTACATCCGGCAGGAAACCTCGATACGCACGATTGGGATGAACTTGTAGCTTTGATGAAAGAGTTTGAGAATGCAGAGGACAAAAGATTAATGCCTTATATTCAAACTTTTTTTAATCATTTTACAGATGAAAAAACCGAAACAGAATTGTTTTCGAGAGAAGATACGCTTGCTTCCCTGTATTATGAATTTGCAATGAAATCTGAAAACGCTTTTATTCGAAAGTGGTTCGAGTATAATCTGAATGTAAATAATATGCTCACTGCAATTGCTTGCAGAAAACATGGTTTCGATTCCAAAACACAAATTTTAGGCAGTAATCAGGTTGCAAATAATCTCCGCATAAGTAATGCCCGCGATTTCGGGCTTACAGGATTATTTGATGATTATGAACTGTTGATGCGCATTTCAGAAGAGCCTGATTTGCTTGAAAGGGAAAAGAAAATCGATGCACTTAAATGGAATTGGCTCGATGAAAATACCTTTTTCAACTATTTCACCATCGAAAAAATACTTGCTTTTGTTTTGAAAATTGGAATGATTGAAAGGTGGAAAATACTTTCAGTCGAAAAAGGTGCCCAGATTTTCCGTCAGCTACTTGCCGATCTTAAAGAAGGTGTAAAATTTGAAAATTGATCATATCTGCTCAAAAGAAATATAAAAGCAAAGAAAATTAAAATATTGCCATGTAAATTTTGCAAATAATAAAGTTTCATGGCAAATTGACACTTGAAAAATTATGTTAACAACAGGAAAAGTAAAAGGAATAATTTCTAATCTGGTAACCGTTGAGATTGATGGACCGGTAGCTCAAAATGAAATAGCTTATATTGCCTTCGGCGCTCAGAAACTGATGGCAGAAGTTCTGAAAGTAGTTGGTAACAATGCCTACGTGCAGGTTTTCGAAAGTACGCGTGGACTAAAAGTAGGGAGTACAGTGGAGTTTACCGGACGAATGCTTGAAGTAACTTTAGGCCCTGGCTTACTCTCGCGAAATTATGATGGACTGCAAAATGACCTTGATAAACTTACAGGAGTTTTTCTGCAACGCGGCGAGTATAATTACCCTCTCGATATTGAAAAACTATGGAATTTTCAACCAATCGCAAAACCCGGTGAAAAAGTTGAAGCAGGTTCATGGCTGGGCGAAGTGGATGAAAACTTCCAACCCCATAAAATTATGGTGCCTTTTGTGCTTGAAGGCGAATACGTTGTTAAAAGTATAGTAGAAGCAGGCGAGTATAGAATTCAAGATAAAATTGCTGTGATTATTGATGTAGATGGTAACGAAAAAGAAATTACCATGGT
>CAYQWD010000144.1:0-6897 GCA_964420955.1 uncultured Paludibacter sp.
TGGTCACGTAGAAGCCGGATTAAGAACATACAATTTATACAGTCCATGGCCTGAAGAACTTAACAGACAAATAACAGGCAGGATATCCAAATATAATTTTTCGCCAACAAAGTTAAGCAAACAAAATCTTTTAAAAGAAAATGT
This sequence comes from uncultured Paludibacter sp., assembly GCA_964420955.1. Lineage (GTDB taxonomy): Bacteria > Bacteroidota > Bacteroidia > Bacteroidales > Paludibacteraceae > Paludibacter. The sequence continues at coordinate 145 of CAYQWD010000144.1, forward strand.
TGATGAAAATACCGTTTATGTAACAGGTAATACAGTAATCGATGCTTTACATTGGGTAACTGAAAAGTTGAGTTCAGACCCAACAATTTTAACTGATATTGAAAAACAAATTTTGGAATCAGATTAAATTCCGGAAAGCGAATGGTTTTAATCACAGGTCACCGGAGAGAGAATTTTGGGGAAGGCTTTGTAAATATTTGTGAGGCATTAAAATCACTTGCTATAAAGTATACTGAAGTTGATTTTGTTTATCCGGTGCATTTAAATCCGGTTATAAGAGATGCTGTCGCATCTGTTTTTAAAGAAAATCAACCCAAAAACTTGTTTCTGATAGAACCGTTTGATTATTTGCCTTTTGTATTTCTGATGGGAAAAAGTACAATAGTTTTGACTGACAGTGGCGGAATTCAGGAAGAAGCACCTGGTTTAGGAAAGCCGGTACTTGTAATGAGAGATACTACTGAAAGACCTGAAGCCATTGAAGCAGGAACGGTAAAGCTTGTTGGTGCCAATTCTTCAAAAATAATTAATGAAGTATCATTATTACTGGATGATCCGGTTAGTTATAATAAAATGGCAAAAGCAGTAAATCCCTATGGTGATGGAAAAGCATCAAAAAGAATTGTTCAGATTCTTTTGAAAAATAATTAAAATAAACTGTTTATCGATAGAAATATTACTAAATACTTTGTGAAAATAATCACTGAAAATATTGATTTAATTAGATCTAAAATAAATCAATCTTCACTTTCCAAGCGCCTGGTTAATGGAATTTCCTGGACATTAATTGGTAATGTAGCAGGTAAATTTCTACAGCTTGTTGCGTTTATTCTGGTTGCAAGGCTTGTTGGAAAACAGGAATACGGACAAATAAGTATTATCAGATCAACATTAAATATGTTTTTGATTTTTTCTATGGCTGGCATGGGAATTACTGCTACAAGATACATCGCCATGTATCGTAATTCGAATCCGCAAAAAGCCTATAAAATATATATTTTTGCTCAAAAAACAGTTTTTTGGATTAGCCTTATCATTTCGGTTTTCATTTTTTTATTTAGCAATTTTATAGCAAAAGATCAATTAAATGATGCCAATTTAAGTGTTACATTAAGAATTGGATCTGTTGTTTTGATGTTCATGAGTTTATCTTCAGTCCAATCTGGCGCTTTGAGTGGTTTTGAACGATTTAAATCATTGGGATTAATCACAGCCATAAATGGATTAATTCAGTTGATATTTGTAGTTCTTGGTGCTTTTTTTTGGGGTATAAATGGAGTTATTGCCAGTCTGGGCTTTTCCGCATTTATTTTATTGCTCCAAAATAAATATTTATTGAAGAAAGATATTCAAAAAATTAGGATAGTTGCAGAGAATAATAATAATGAGAAATTCGATATATCTTCCATTTTTGTATCTTTTTCGTTACCGGCTGTTTTACAAAGTTTTGTGTTCATACCTGTATTATGGTGGGCAAAAACATATTTGATTTCTCATGCTGGTTATGGAGAAATTGCTACTTTTGATGTTGCGGAACAATGGTATTATGTTGTTTTGTTTATTCCGAGTTCATTAAGTACGATGTTATTGCCAATATTAACGAATACAAATTATAACGGATCCGACAATCAATATACAAAATTGTTAAAAATCAATATACTTTTAAATGCTGCTGTAACAATATCAATAGCAATTTTAGTGGCAATATTATCACCGTTGATTTACAAATCTTATGGAAAGGAATTTACCAATTTTCAACCTTTGCTAATAATGTTAATAACTGTAATTATCTGTGCTATCAATAATGTATTTGGTCAGGTTATTATCAGTAAAGGGAAAATGTGGTTGGGATTTGGAGTTAATACGCTTTGGGCACTTTGGTTGATTTTATCTTCAATTTTTTTTATAGGGAAGTTACAGATGGGAGCAATCGGATTAGCTTACGCTTTGCTGGTAAGTTATACATTACATAGTGTAGTACAAGGTTTTATTGCATTTAAAATGAAGTTAAAATAATTTTCAAAGAAATGAACTAGTTCAAATAGAATTGTATTTAATTAATTTTTAACATGTTAATATACTTTTCGGTCATAATTCTTAGTTTAATTTTATCAATGTTTAAATTGCCAAAAGCAATTGAAAATATTGGATTGTTAATTATAGGAATTTTCCTATGTGCAGGTTATATGACAGGTTCAGACTGGTATAACTATGAACAATATTATACTAACCCCGATTATTTAGATCAACTAAAAAAACTGGAAGTTGGTTATGTTTTTTTACAATCTTTCTTTTCAAATTTAGGAGTTGAATTCTGGATATTTCATATTTCAGTAAAACTATTAGTTTTTTTTGCAATTGTGAGATTTGTTCGTTATTTCAAGCTCAATATTTTTCTATTTCTGGCTTTTTTTATTCCTGAAACCGGATTATATCTTTTTATTGATTGTCCTTTCCGCAACCTAATAGCATTGGGTATTGCATTAATTGCCTTAATGCTGCTTTTTGACAAAAAAACTCTCTGGTTCTTTATTTTTACTGCTATCGCTTTGTTATTTCATTTATCTGCACTTGTACTAATCCCAATTTATTTTTTATATAAGAAAAACATAAATACGCTTTTTATCCTTATTGCAGGGCTTGTACTATATCTTCTTGCATACAATGTAGAATTTTTGATGAAAAGTTTATTTTTACCTCTTACCAAGATAAGTCCAGTAATCAGTGAAAGGTTAAAATATTATTTTATAAATACCCGCTATGTTTCTGATGAAATTGGTTTGGGTGTATTTATTCGCTTTTTCGTATTACTTATACTTTTACTATTTAAGGAAACAATTATTGCAGGTGATACTAAACGACAATACTTTTTTAATCTTACGGTATTATTCCTTTTGTTATATCCTTTTACTCTTACAGTAAAAATTTTTTATAGGTTTTCTCTTTTCCTCATACCTTTTTATATTTCAAGTATTGTATTAATGATTACTTCATTCAAAACTTATACAAATAAATTATTATTGTACTCGTTTTTCATTTTACTGTATTTCAAGCAAACTTTCAGTTTGGTAACTTATGATTACAGATACGTGCCTTACACAAATTATATTATTTATTATTATAGTAAAGATTTACCAAGCATTGATTATAGAGAACTCTATAATCATAAACATTCGCCATATAGAAATAAAAACAAACCAAAGGAATGAAAATGAAGGTAGCATTTTGTATCAGACCGGATTACATAGAAAAAATGGGTGGAGATGTCATACAAATGACAAAAACAAAAAAATATCTCGAAGAAAATTTCGATATTTCTGTAAAAATTATTTCAAAACCAAAAGATATAACAAGAGAATTTGATATTGTACACATTTTTAATTTCTCGACATATAAGATTTCGAGAAAATATTTTGAAAGTGCTATTGAGAAAAATATTCCTGTAGTTTCATCTCCAATTTATTGGGATTACTCTTTTGCTTCCACTGCCAAATTATTTTATCTTTTTCCTGGATTGAGTCAATTAAAAGAGTCATACATCAAGTTTTTTAGAAAAGTAATTTTATTAATAGGAAGATTTTATAAAAAGCCCGATGTTGTTTCTTATGCTTTTAAAAAGAATGCAAAGTGGATGTTTGATAATTCAACATTTGTAGCACCAAATTCAATTGAAGAAGCAAAACTACTAATGAAATGGATTGGAATAAATGATTCCAGAAAAATTAGAGTTGTTTTTAATGCAACCGAAAAACCTGAAAAAAAATCAGATGTTGATAAAAAAGTTTTTTTAGAAAAATATGGTATTCCTGACAATTATATTTTGCAAGTTGGCAGAATTGAATATTGCAAAAATCAACTCAACCTTGTTGCTGCTTTAATAAATAATCCCGAAATTCCGATTGTTTTCGTTGGAAAAATTGATGATAAAAAATATTTTAATAAAATTCTGAATCTTGCAAAAAAAAGAGCTAATGTTTTTTTTATTAATGCTGTAGAACATAATGAAATTAATAATTTTTACAAATTTGCTAATCTTCATGTACTTTTATCTTTAAGAGAATCGCCCGGATTAGTTAGTATTGAAGCTTTATCAAATAAATGTCCTATTGTAATTTCAGACGATAGATTTCTACCTCTAAATACATATTTCCCCAATCAACCCTATAAAGTCAATCCTCTTGATATCGAAAAAATTAAAGAAGTAGTTTTGGATGCATATAAAAACAGGATTGTAATGCCTTTTGACTTCGAAATGTTTTCATGGTCAAACGTTTCAAAACAAACATATTGCATTTATAAAGAAATTTTGAACAAATAATCATATTTACATGACCAATTCAATAGAAATAGTTATAGTTTTATATCAATGTACTTTAGATGAAAGTTTAACCTTTCTATCATTAAAAGAGCAATTGAAAAAAACAGCTATCCAATGTGAATTGATATTTTACAATAACGATATAAACCAGAAAATTGAACATTCAGAATTTGTTGTTGTAAATGCAGAAGAAAATAAAAAACTTGAAGGAGCTTATAATTTTGCACTTGAACGTGCTGTTAAATCCGAAAAGAACTGGATTTTACTGTTAGATCAGGACACAATGATTCCTCCAAATTATTTTAAGGAAATAGAGAAATTATTTTCGGGTAACTATTCGCCGGATTTGGCTGCAATTGTACCAAAATTAGTTTCGAATAGGAAAGTAATATCACCGGTGCGGGTTAGTTCGTTAATGAGATTTGAAAAGGAACTTAATGTAACTGGTTACACTAATGAAAGAATAAATGCATTAAACTCGTTATCGCTGTTTAATGTGCAGTTTATACAATCGATTGGAGGTTTCAGTAAAGAGTTTCCTTTCGATTTTCACGATCACTGGTGTTACAATCAGGTTTACAAACATGGTAAATCAGTTTATGTTTTAGATGTTACCACTGAGCACGAATCTTCGTTTGTAGCATTTGAACAGAATGTTTCTTATGATCGTTACCGGCTTTTTTTGAATACCGAAAGCAGATTTATAAAAAATGAGCTTGGATGGTTGGTTTTTGTTTTTTATAAAATGAAGTTGATTCTGAGAAGCTTGAAACAATTGATTCAGTATAGAAATAAAAAATTTGCGGCAATTACTTTATGGGCAGCATTAATTTGCACTAATAAAAAAGAATAGAACGCGGATTTTCGCTGATTGGGCGGATTTAATGCGGATTTATATATTTCCTGCGGAAATATGATTTAAACAAAAAAGAAGAGAATGGGATGCGGAAGAAAAGAATAGACACGAAAGAGAATTGAACGCTGATTTGGGCTGATAGAGTGGATTTTATGCGGATTTTAATTTTCCTCTGGAAATATGATTTTAATACAAGTAAAACAATATAGAATAGAACGCGGATTTTCGCGGATTTTCGCAGATCGAGCGGATTTAAAGCGGATTTATATATTTCCTGCGGAAATATGATTTTAACCTAATAGTTATTAAATACATAATCACATGAAATTGTTGCAAGAAGAAATTACGGACAAAATTATAAAATCATATTTCAAAGTTTTCAACACGCTTGGTTATGGTTTTTTGGAAAAAGTTTATGAAAATGCTTTGGCAATTGAACTCTGAAAAATTGGTTTAGATGTGAAATGTCAATATCCAATTTCTGTTATTTATGAAAATGAAATAGTTGGTGATTATTATGCTGATATTATTGTAAATGATATAGTGGTTTTAGAATTAAAAGCAACCAAAGAAATTTCAGAAGAAAATGAATGTCAGTTGATTAATTATCTAAAAGCTACAAATATTGAACTTGGACTTCTTTTAAATTTTGGCAGAGAAGCAGAATTTAGAAGAAAAATATTTATGAATAAATATAAACGTTGACTAAATGGAAATCAATTTACGAAGTAAATTTATAATCCGTTTTAAATCCGTTCAATCAGCGTCGATCCGCGTTCTAATTTTTTACTTTTTTATGTATTCAAAATAATTATAGTTAGTTGTATTTAAACATTATATATGAACATTTTAATTACAGGAGGCGCGGGTTTTATTGGTTCGCATTTGTGCGATGCTTTAATAAAAGAAAATCATAAAATTGTGGTGGTTGATAATCTGATACTTGGCAGAATTGAAAATATCAGTCATCTTTTAAATCACGATGATTTTCAGTTTATCGAAGAAGATTTATTAAATATCCCACAACTCAGAAAAATTTTTGAAGAGAGCAATTTCGAAATGGTATATCATTTAGCTGCAAATTCCGACATACAGAAAGGTGGCGCTGACCCTGAAGTTGATTACAATCTAACATTTAAAACCACATTTAATGTTTTACAATGTATGAAGGAGTTTGACGTTAAAAAATTGTTTTTTGCTTCAACATCAGCAATATATGGTGAGACTTTGGAAAATCTCACTGAAGATTTCGGACCATTGCAACCGGTTTCAAATTATGGCGCGGGTAAATTGGCAAGTGAGGCATTTATCAGTGCATTTTCGGCAACCTACAACATTCAAACATGGATTACACGTTTTCCGAATGTAGTGGGCGAACGTTTTACGCATGGTGTTATTTACGATTTTATAAAAAAACTGAATGCCGATCCATTAGAATTAGTTGTGCTTGGAAACGGAGAGCAGAACAAACCTTATTTATACGTTAAAGATTTGGTTGAGGGAATTTTATTTGTTTGCAATAATTCATACGATAGATTGAATGTTTATAATTTGGGTTCGTATTCACGTACAAAGGTGA
>CAYQWD010000145.1:0-6848 GCA_964420955.1 uncultured Paludibacter sp.
AATATTTTTAATTCTCAATGCCGGCTTCCATTTTGCTGCATCAAGGTCTTCACTTCCGGGTTCAGTACCTTCGGGCGACCATGTTAATCTGAAATATCTTGCTTTTGTTGGTTTTACAGCATACGTTGTGGTAAAACCGGTATTCTGCCAACCCTGACGGGGTGGGACAAGTTGTTTTATCGCAACGAAATTAACACCGTCATTGCTGGCGAGTATTTTCAGCCGTTGCGATTGGATATTATTTCCTGAAGGAGTAATAATTATGCTTTTAAGTGTAAATGGTTTGGAATACTCATATTGAATGTAGCAGGGGGAATCTGACCTCACCCCTAACCCCTCTCCTTGAGGAGAGGGGGAAAGTGTACTCTCACCAGCTTCGGTAACCAGTTTAATAGAAAAAGCATTTTTTTGACATGCTTTTTTTACAGGTATTGCATACACTTCAATATCCTCATAATAATCGGCAACTGTTTCGGGCTGTTTCAACTGGAAATTTTTAATTTTTCCACCTTTTACCACAGTGTCAGTAAAAACTACTTTTTGCATCGATTCGGCAGGCGAAATCCACGGACCGCCTGCCAAAGCAAAACCATCGCTAATATGCATACTGAACTTCAACCCAAGACTGTCGCAAATTTGCATGGTGTAACGCAGCATGTCGAACCATTCAGGCGAAAGCTGGCTTACCGGTTTATGGTAATAAGTTTTTTGCGGTTCTCTGATTGTAAAAAGTTGTGCGCCTTCCAGCCCTATTTCTTTCATGGCAATCAAATCTGCCTTTACACCTTCTTTGGAAACTGCTCCGTGCACCCAATGCCAAAAAGTGCGTGGTTTTGCTTCGGAAGGAGGATTTTTGAATTTTTCCAGGAGTGAAGATTGTGAGAAGGAAAAAACCGAAAAAAATAACAATAAGAACCCCCAACCCCTAAAGGGGAGTTTACCCCTAACCCCTAAAGGGGAACAGTGTTTACTTTTGTCAGGTTTATTTCTAAGTTTAGACATTATTATTCTTTTTAAAAACAAATACAAGAAATTGGACTAACTTAATTCCCCTTTAGGGGTTAGGGGTAAACTTTATTATTATCTTCCCTTTATACACTCCATCCACCCATTTAGGTTGTGCCGATGGGCCGTTCAAATCTGTAGTATTCACTTTATTCCGAACTGCAGGAATAACATTTAAAAAGGAAATTCCGCTTTCAGGCAATGTGTAGAGTAATTTATCGCGCCCATCGCGAGGTTGATAAACACCCACAAAGGTTTCAGGTGTTTTATTTTCAATGCTGATAATTCCTTCTTGGGTTTTAAAAGTCATCCAGTTTACATTGGCAAAATAACCTTTAAATTCGGGATATTTGAAGGATTCACCCGGTATGGGGTCGTTGTAATCGTTTTCCCAAACATCAAAAACGGTTCCGTGCAAGCGATTTTGCCAAACGCGATAAGGACCTTCGCCCAGCCAGCGTTTATTGAGCATTTTATCTTCAGGATAATCAAATTTAACTCCCATTAAATCAATCACTGCACTGAAATTAAAAATATAATCAAGCGTTAATGTTCCATCAGCATCTATTGTCCATTTTGCTTTATCTAAATTTCCGAGTTTATAATTTGCAGTTAAAAATAGCTTATTGTCTTCTGTTTTGGTATCAAATCCTGTGAAAATTGCTCTGTCTGTAAACTCAGTATAAGTTCGTTCTTTGGCACGTGAGTTTTCATCATCGTGATTGTAAAACTGGTCGAGTGAGCGATCGGCACGGCGAGCAGCAATAAAACGCGGTCCGTTTCCAAAACTAATTGTTTTTCCATCGATAATTACTTGCTTTAATTCTCCATCTTTCTCCGAAAATGCGAACTTTGTTTTACCGGCTGTAACCAGCAATTTATCACCCGTTTTTTCAATAGAAGGTGTTGTACCATTCACTTTTACTGCATTTTTATCGACGGTTGGCAATGGAAATGACCATCGCCAGATTTCTTCTCCCCGATAATCGAATGCAGTAAGATATAAAGCATCGGTTTGTGTATCAATATTTGTATTCAGATTTATTTTTCCTGAAGTGTTAGGTGCAATGTTTATATTTTTCAATTCGCCATGTTTCAAAATTTTCACTTTTGTATTTTCATCATTTGCTGATGGAAATTTAACCTGTTGCCATACAAACCTGCAGGTATTTAAGTTTAGAAAGTCGTAACGGTTTTCAATCGTAAAAATGCCGTTGAAATTTCTGTCGATTTTTTTCTCCATAATCTGTACCGGACTCCAGATTTCCTTAATTGTGAAATAACTTCCTTCTTTCTCGTGGTTCGGGCCTACAATTCCATCGGCGCCCCAGTTTCCCTGATTGTCGATAAAACCGTTCATGTCCACACGTTTTACTCCTTCATCAGCCAAAACCCATAGAAATCCACCTGCACACCGCGGATGTTTACGCATCATTTCCCAATAATCGTACAATCCGGCTCCATGACCACCATCGTATAAACCATGTAAAAATTCTGTTGGCATAAAAATTTCGGGTTTTCGCATATACTCTTGCGTTTCTCCATAAGAGCGGTAATGCATTGTTTCGAAACCGCCGAAATTTCCCTGCGGATGTAAAACAGAACGTTTCTGAGGGTCGTATTTATGAAACTCACTGTCGAGTTCTGTATTCCAACCACCCTCGTTTCCATTTGCCCACCAAATTACACAAGGATGATTTACATCACGCTCAACGAGACTTTGAATTAATTTCTTTCCGTTTGGAGTGTCATGCTTACCATGCCAGCCCGAAAGTTCGTTCATCAGATATAAACCGAGTGAATCGCAGGCATCCAAAAACTCTGGATCGGCAGGATAATGCGATAAGCGCACGGCATTCATGTTCATGCTTTTAATGAGTAAAACATCTTCAATATTTTTAGCTTTCGATAAAGTACGACCCGTTTCGGGGCGGAAACTGTGACGGTTAACGCCTTTAATCAGCACTTTTACGCCATTGATATATAAACCATCCGATGGACGCACTTCGATAGTGCGAAATCCGAATTTTTCTGAAATTTGATGCAATGTGTTTCCCTTATTGTCAATTAAAGAAATGTTTGCTGTATAACGATTTGGAGTTTCGGCAGTCCAAAGCAAGGGATTGTTTACTTTAAAACCAATTTTGGTGCGGTCGCTTCCTGATTTAACTGCTGAAGAATTTTCGGCTATGGTTTTTCCTTTTGAATCAATTATTGCAGTTTTGATCACAGCGTTTTCGAGTGCACGATTCAGAAAACAGTTTGCTGAAAAAGTTCCATCCGCTTTCGCATCGATTGAGAATTGCGAAATATGATTTGCAGGTTTAACTTCAAGAAAAACCGGACGGAAAATTCCGCCGAAATTCCAATAATCGGCGCGTCGCTCTGCCAGGTTTACTCCTGCATTTGCACTTTCCTTGCTTACGGTAACTTCAAGCAGGTTTTTTTTTCCGAATTTCAGTCTTCTTCCAATATCATACGAAAAACGACAAAATGCACCCTGATGAATTTCGCCTGCTTTCTGTCCGTTAATTTTTACTTCTGTATCAGTCATTGATGCTTCAAAAACAATATGTACCTGTTTATTCCGCCAACTTTCGGGTACATCAAACTCATATTTGTACATTCCTTTTTCACTCGCCACACCATCGGGAAATGCTTTTCCGTACCAGCGCATGCCATACTGATAAGTGCCGAAACCCTGTAATTCCCAACACGATGGATTTTTGTCCATTTGCCTGAATTTGCTCCATCGGTACAAAAGAAATCCCATGTTACCATATCGTCTGCACCACGACCGGATAGATAAACACGTTGGGTGGAAATTTCAGATTTTTGTGCAATAAAAGTTTGACTGACAAAAATAAAAGCAATTAAAAAAATCGATTTTTGTAATTTCATATAAAAGTCTTTTTAATTTAGAATTAATATTTTTCTGACACTTGTGATTTAAACTTTTGTTTTATTCCTCTAAAAGTTATAAATGTAACAACAAATCCCACAAAAAAAATAGTTCCCGTTCCAAAAACTATCGTCAGATAGCTGTGGAATATGGTTTGTCCGCTGAAAGTCATCCAGGCAATAAGTAGAAGTCCTGCTATTACGCCAATCACAGCATGAATGTTTTTAACTTTATTCGATAAATATCCCAGCAGAAACAATCCCAGCATACCGCCGCTAAAAATGCCCGCAAGTTTCCACCAAGCATCTAAAGCGCTTTTCACCGACATCATGGCAAGTCCGATAAACATTCCTAAAATTCCGAGTAGAAACGATGCAATGTAAAGGGTTGTCATATTTTGCTTTTCAGTAAGTGGCTTTTTTCGGCGTTGAAAAAAATCAGTCAGTATAATTGTTGCGGAACTGTTAATGCTTGTAGAAATTGTACTCATGCCGGCAGCGAAAATTGCCGCCACAAGAATTCCAGTTACACCAACCGGCAACTGATTGATTATAAAATAAGGAAAAACTTTATCGCCGGTTATACCTTCAGGAAGTAAGCCTGGATTTACCTGATAATAAGCAAATAACGCTGTGCCGATGAAAAAGAAAAATAAACTTACCGGCAAATATAAGATTCCGCCGAAAAGCGCTGAAAAACGAGCGCTTTTAAGGTCTTTGGCACTTTTAAAACGTTGCACGTAATTTTGGTCTATTCCGAAATTCTGCAAATTGATAAATGTGCCATACAACAACATTACCCAAAAAGTGGAAGTACTCATTTCTGCTCCAAACGAACCCAGTGAAAATTTACTGTATTTACTGCCGATTTCGAAAATTTGTGCCGCTCCTGCAGGCAATGCAAATAAAAGAATGAGAACACAGGCTAATGCACCAAGAATCAGGATAGTACCCTGAATTGCATCAGTCCACAATACAGCTTTTATCCCGCCGAGAACCGAATAAACAATAACTAAAATGCTTGTAACAACAATGATAAAAGGAATGCTCCAACCAAGCATGGAATGAAGTGGCAATGCCATTAAAAACAAAACAGAACCAATTCTTGCTATTTGAGTTAACAAATAACAAATGGCTGCATAAGCGCGAGCCCAATATCCAAAACGTTCTTCGAGAAAACTGTAAGCCGAAGCACTACTGATATTTCGGTAAAAGGGTACGAAATATCTGGCTGCAATAATAGAAGCAACAGGAATTGTAAAACTGAACACAAGCGAATTCCAGTTGCCCTGATATGCATTTCCGGGAAGTCCGAGAAAACTAATGCTGCTTACGTAAGTTGCAAATATCGACATACCTACAACAAAACCAGGCACTGAACCGCTACCACTGGTGTAATCGGCTGCATTTTTGTTTTTTCTGATAAAAGAACTTCCGAAAATTACTGTTCCGATTGTGAAAATCAGAAAAACTATAAGGTCGATATTGCTTATTTGCATTTAAATATAGATAAAATGAACAAAGAATAAAGAACAAAGACAAATCTACAAATCTAATGATTCAATTGCTTCGCGAATTCTCTGTTTATGAACTTCATCAAACTTATTAAACGGTGCAGCTAAAAAATCACTGCAAATTCCCAGAATTGATAATGCTGATTTTACACCTTTCAGATAACTCGAACCGTAACTGCCAACAGTATAAATGCTTGAACTTATTTCCATCACTTTGGCATGAAGTTCGCGTACTTTATCAACATCTTTGGCTACAGCTGCTTTATATAACGCCACATACAATTTCGGAAACATATTGGCACCGCCATTTACACCACCGTGAGCGCCCAACAAAACCGATTCTGCCATCATTTCCTCCGGACCGACAAACAATGAAAATTCCGGACGGTCGCGAAATTCGTACATTACCGACTGAAAATATCCTCCGTTTGCCGAACTGTCTTTGAATCCTATTACTTTAGAGTTTCCGGCAATTCGCCGAATGGTTTGTGGCGCAAATGATACTTTTGTATGCGTTGGCATATTGTACAAAAACAATGGTAGGGATAACTGTGGTATCAATTGTTCGTAATATTCAGCCAACTCGGGCTGTCCGGTAGCATAATAATACGGCGGAGCCGAAACTACTGCATCGGCACCATTTTCGGCTGCGAGATTTGCCAACGATATACTATCAACCAAAGAGGTGTCAGAAATTCCGACTAATAAAGGCAAACGACTTTTAATAATTCTTGCACTTTGTTTGATCATTTCGTGGCGTAACTTATAACTGATACTTTGTGCTTCGCCTGTAGTGCCAAGTATAAACACTCCATGAACACCTCCTGCAATCACGTGTTCTATCAATTTTTCCAAACCTTCAGCATCGAGTGTATTATTATCGATTAAAGGCGTAACTAAAGGTGGAACAATACCACATAAAACTTTTTTCATTATTAATGCCTGATTTTATAAACTGTATTATTAACATTCATAGACGTTCAAAAATCATAAATGTACTTTTTAAAGACAATTTATTCAATGCTTGGATAGAGTCACCATTTCACACATATTTCAACTTGGAGTTCAATCAGAAAAAACATTCCCGCCTCTTTCCTGACTCCAACCCCAATCCCGAAACATATAGACCGAAATGGAATACATTTAAAATGACTTACAGAGAATTAACTTAAATCCGTTAGGTGTGGCATAATCACTGTTTGTAAATTTATTGAACTTTCGCAAGTAGTTAATTGCTTGATTTTCCGATGTTTAAAAATTCATGACGTTTGACAATCAAATGGTTATACAAAAAAGAACTTTATCAAATTTTTATCGCCCGACCTCTCCCCTAACCCCTCTCCCAACCTCTATCCCCCTTCGGGGACTTTCTGCCCAAGGAGAAAGAAAATGGAAAAAGGATTTTAGAGAGGGGAACAGTTTAGTGCA
>CAYQWD010000146.1:0-6838 GCA_964420955.1 uncultured Paludibacter sp.
TACTTCTTCAATGGTTGGCAGTTTTGTGTGGTCAATATCTATTACATCAGCATACGGAGCACAAAGTTCTTGGCTACGATTCAATGAATCTGCATAAATTTGCTTTGCCACAACTAATCCATCGCCTCCCGCAACAGCCAGTCCAATCACTTCTTCAAGCCAGGTAGTTCCGGCAGTTTTCAGGTGAAGACCTTTGTCATATTTTTTAATTACTTCAGCCATTACCGGATAAATTGTGAATTTATCAGATCCGGAATGAATACTAAGTTTTAATTCCTGTGGCAATCCAAATTCTTTGATGGCAAAATCAATTACCAGCACATCTTCTTCAAATTCCTTGGCAAACTGATCCACATCACCCGTATAATCCACACCTTTATTAAACCGTCCGGTGAATTTAGGGGCAATAGTCTGAGCAGGTACTCCTTTATCGGCAAGCATTTTCAGGATGAAAAGCAATTCGAGTGGTGTTTGCGGACTTTCAACTTCATCCATAGAAACTTCAGTTATAAAGTTTCCTTTCCCTTTTTTCTCCACCAAAAAGTTGTATATATCCGCAGCTTGTTGTGTGGCAGCCAAAAATTTATGAGCAATTTTTTCGAGCATTTCTGGCGTTACATCCAGTTCGTGGTCGAAACCGGGCACTTGAAGTTTGCCCTTGTACTTGCTGCACGACAAAATGAAAGCCTGAACATCAACATCGGCGCTATCTTTGCCAATAAACGATGCTACATCCAATGTAAAAAAATCGGATGAATCAACAAATCCGGCGACATTGCTAAAGTTAATATGGTCGGCATCGACAAAATACTGTCCGGTGTAGCCCAATGCTTTAACTGCTGCTTCGGCTTCGTTGCGTGTATCCTGAGGTACGGTGTGCACATAGGTATGTTCACGATTCGATTTATTCCAAACGATATTGATATCCAGACCCGATTTTTCGTTTGCTTTCATAATAGCTCTTAACTGAGCTTCGCCTTGATGACAAAAACGGTCACCGGTGCCAATACTAAATTTTCCTAATTTCATAATTATTAAATTTTAAAAATTAATATTTTACTTATTCGTTAAAATCAATATAATTGTCTATATTTTCTTTCATTAAAATATCAATAGGGACATAATTAATATTTTTAATATCTTGTTTAAATATCAATTTTCTGCTCAAATCTCTTACAGTGAGATACGCCTGCTTTTCAGGCCGTTGTGCTATAAGATATGAAACAATATTTTTTTTAAGATATTCTATGTTTTTCACTGTAAGATCATAACCTATCAGTCGGATATCAGTTTTGTTAAGTTCATTGAAATAAACAGCCAATTTATGTACTTTTGAGTTGAATGTAATTGCAGCCGTAATATTTTTGTTTTCGTCAAATATTTTTCTTAAAATTTCAATATTCAAATTGTCGTTTTCATCTTCAATTTCAACTTTTAAAAGGGAAATTGCATCAAGTTTTTTTTCTTCGATATAATGCATAAAACCATTATTACGCGATAAAGTTTGATTTGAAACAGCACCTTTTCTCTTCGTTCTAATAACTATAACTTTCGAGTTTTCACAGGTTGAGTTTAACAGAAGTTTGGCTGCAATATAACCGCTTAAAAAAGAATTTTGCCCGTAATATGTCAGAAAACCGGTATTTTCTATCATAGAGTCGATATACGAAAAAGGAATGTTCAATTTATTTAACATCGCAGTAAAATCTATGGTTTCCTGTCTGAAAATTGGCGAAATTATTACTGCGTCAGGTTTTGAAATTATCACCTGCGAAGTTACGCATTGGAAATCCTTCACATCAAACTGGTTGAAGTAATATTTTTTCAGCGAAACGTGATATTGAGAAAATTCGGCATGTGCTGATTTGAATCCATTTTCAACAATTTCCCAATAATCGCCCGATTCGTGCTTTGGTATTAAAAACGCTATTAAAAGTTCTTTTTTCAATGCCAATGATCTTGCAAGAAGATTTGGAGAATAATTTATTTCCTTCAAAACTTTCTCTACTGCGTCTCTACTTTTGACGGATACTTCGCCTCTGTTATGTATCACCCTGTCAACTGTACCTTCAGATACACCAGCCAATTGAGCTATATCTTTTATTCTAATCTTTGTGAAGTATTCTTTCAAATTTTTTCTGTTTTTCCGATGATAATTACTATAACATTTATCGATAGAAATGTTTCGTGTGCGAACACAGAATTACATTAACACCTTGCAAAAATAATTATTATTTCCAAATATCAAAAAAAAATTATATCTTCGTGGGCGAACACGGAACAAATATAAAATTGGAATAAATTGCGATAATAATCTAATTGTATGCGTTTTATATCATTCATTCCGACTACATAGTTATCTAAAATTTTCAAAAACATATTTTAAAACATAAAATTTGAAATGCAATTTATAAAAGTTTTACACTAAATATTGTATTATTACGGACAAAACATATCGTTCAGAACTTATAAATATTATAAAAAAACAAATCATGAAAAAATTTTTGGATGAAAACTTTGTACTGCAAACTGAAGCAGCTCAGAAACTTTATCACGAACATGCAGCAAAAAAGCCCATTATTGACTATCATTGTCATCTTATTCCATCAATGGTAGCTAACAATCATCAATTTGCATCGATAACCGAGGCATGGTTAGGGGGCGACCATTATAAATGGCGTGCTATGCGTACCAACGGTGTTGACGAAAAATATTGTACAGGCAAAGACACTTCCGATTGGGAAAAATTTGAAAAATGGGCTGAAACAGTGCCTTATACAATGCGAAATCCGTTGTATCACTGGACACATTTGGAATTGAAAACTGCATTTGGAATTGAGAAACTGCTATCGCCCAAAACTGCCCGCGAAATTTTTGATGAATGTAATGAGAAATTAAAAACACCTGAATATTCAGCCCGTGGCATGATGCGCCGTTACAAAGTTGAAGCGGTTTGCACCACCGATGATCCTGTTGATACGCTTGAACATCATATTAAAACCCGCAACGATGGCTTCGAAATCAAAATGCTGCCCACATGGCGCCCCGATAAAGCTATGGCTGTTGAAAATTCTGCAAACTTTAAAGTGTATGTTGAACAACTCTCCGAGGTATCTGGAGTGAATATATCAAATTTCGACGACCTTTTAAGTGCGCTCCGAAAACGCCATGACTTTTTTGCTGCGCAGGGTTGCAAACTTTCTGACCATGGTATTGAAGAATTTTATGCCGAAGAATATACCGAAGTTGAGATCAAAGCAATATTTAATAAAGTTTACGGTGGAACAGAACTTTCACAGGAAGAAGTTTTGAAATTCAAATCGGCAATGCTGGTTGAATTTGCAATTATGGACTGGGAAAAAGGCTGGACACAACAGTTCCACTATGGCGCTATCAGAAATAACAACACCCGTTTGTTCCGTCAGTTGGGACCCGACACAGGCTTCGATTCAATTGGTACATTCTCTACTGCAAAAGCAATGTCGAAATTTCTGAACAGACTCGATACTGACAATAAACTTACAAAAACCATTCTGTACAACCTGAATCCTGCCGACAATGAGATGATAGCAACCATGATTGGAAATTTCCAGGATGGAACAATCGCCGGAAAAATGCAGTTTGGTTCAGGTTGGTGGTTTCTCGATCAGAAAGATGGCATGGAAAAACAAATGAACTCGCTTTCTGTTTTAGGTCTATTGAGTCGTTTTGTAGGTATGCTAACCGATTCTCGGAGTTTCCTTTCGTATCCACGTCATGAGTATTTTCGCCGGACACTGTGTAATTTACTGGGTAATGATATTGAACTGGGACTGTTACCTTACCAAGAAATTGATTTTATTGGCAAAATGGTTGAAGATATTAGCTATAACAATGCTAAAAAGTTCTTTAATTTTTAAATATGGACAATTTTGACACAAAACAAGTCAAAAAATGTACAACTATAATCTAATTAGTTAATAATTTTGCAACTTGAAATTTTTCAATTAATGGAGTTTACTCCAAATAAAAAAACTTTTAAAAATAATTGTTTCAGAAATGAGTAAAAAAATTGTAACATTAGGAGAAATTATGCTCCGTTTGTCAACACCCGGGAATACACGTTTTGTACAATCGGAAGTATTATGGTGGTGGTGAAGCAAATGTAGCCGTAAGCTGTGCCAACTACGGACATGATGCCTATTTTGTAACAAAACTGCCCAAACATGAAATCGGACAATCGGCAGTTAATGCGTTACGCAAATATGGTGTAAAAACTGATTTTATTGCCCGTGGAGGCGACCGTGTAGGTATTTATTATCTTGAAACTGGAGCTTCTATGCGCCCAAGCAAGGTTATTTACGACCGCGCTCATTCTGCTATTGCCGAAGCTAAAATATCTGATTTCGATTTTGATTCAATAATGAATGGTGCCGATTGGTTTCACTGGTCAGGAATAACACCTGCAATTTCTGATTCAGCAGCTGAATTAACAAAATTAGCCTGCGAAGCTGCAAAACGCCATGGTGTAACAGTTTCGGTAGACCTGAACTTTCGCAAAAAACTCTGGACAACTCAAAAAGCACAATCCATAATGCGTCCCTTGATGAAGTATGTGGATGTATGCATTGGCAACGAGGAAGATGCTGAACTTTGTCTTGGTTTTAAACCCGATGCCGATGTAGAAGGCGGACATACCGATGCTGAAGGTTACAAAGAAATTTTCATACAAATGGCTAAAGAATTTGATTTTAAATATGTAATATCTACCTTGCGCGAATCTTTCTCAGCTTCTCATAATGGATGGAAAGCAATGATATACGATGGAAAAGAATTTTACACCTCTAAACGTTACGATATCAATCCGATTATCGACCGTGTTGGTGGTGGCGATTCATTCTCTGGTGGAGTTATTCATGGATTATTAACAAAACCAAATCAGGGCGAAGCATTGGAATTTGCAGTTGCAGCTTCAGCTTTGAAACATACTGTGAATGGCGACTTCAACCTTGTAACAATCGAAGAAGTTGAAGCGCTTGCCGGCGGAGATGCCAGCGGAAGAGTGCAAAGATAAAATTACCCCAAACCCCTAAAGGAGCTTAAGACAAGGTTCTTTAGGAGGTAAAAGTGGTAATTTACATCGTATATTAATTTTTTTAAACTAAAGTTCTTTTCCCCAAGTGTCGGGAAGAGGTTTAAAATCAATACTAACAATTCTTACTCCCCTTTAGGGGTTGGGGGTAATATGCTTACTCCCCTATAGGGGCTGTGGGTCATTTAAAAAATATGAAATTCTCAAAATTACAAGTACTTTCAGCTATGAAAGAAACCGGCATAGTTCCTGTTTTTTATCACAGCGATATTGAAGTAGCAAAAAACGTTGTAAAAGCGTGCTACGAAGGTGGAATCCGTGCTTTTGAATTTACAAACCGCGGCGATTTTGCGCACGAGGTTTTTGGCGAATTGGTAAAATTTGCAGCCAGGGAATGCCCCGAAATGATAATGGGTATCGGTTCAATTGTTGATGCTCCAACTGCTACATTATATATTCAACTCGGCGCCAACTTCCTTGTTGGTCCGCTTTTCAATCCCGATGTAGCAAAAGTTGCCAACCGCCGACTGATTCCATATTCACCGGGTTGCGGTTCAGTTTCGGAAGTTGGATTTGCTCAGGAAGCCGGCTGTGATGTATGCAAAGTTTTCCCAGGTGATGTGCTTGGTGCAAATTTTGTAAAAAGTTTAAAAGCGCCAATGCCATGGTCGAATCTTATGGTAACCGGTGGAGTAAAACCTGAAGAATCAAACCTCAAAACTTGGTTCGATGCAGGTGTGTTGTGTGTAGGAATGGGATCAAATCTATTTCCTGCAGAAATAATAAAAATTAAAAACTGGAATGCTATTACAGAGCTTTGCAGCAATGCACTTAGTATTGTTAAAAAAATAAATAATTATAATAAATAAAAAATATCATGAAAAAAATTTCGGAAATAAATGACACGATTACTAAGTACAGATGGATAATCTGTGGACTTTTATTCGCAGCTACAACATTTAATTATCTTGATAGGGCAGTATTAAGTATCTTAATGCCTCGCTTAAGAGAGATGTTTGAATGGTCAAATTCAGATTATGCTAATATAATAATGGTATTCCAGTTGACTTATGGTGTTGGTATGCTTTTCGCCGGCAGATTTATTGATTGGATCGGTGCAAAATGGGGTTACACTATTGCTCTTACATTGTGGACTATAGCCTCTACAGCACATGCATGGGCTGAGCCAATTGGTGAATTCTTTACACCAGCTATGCAGCTTATTGGGCTTGCAATCCCAACTTCAGTACTCGGATTTATGTTTGCACGATTTGTACTTGGGTTAGGAGAAGCCGGTAATTTCCCAGCTGCTATCAAAGTAACAGCGGAATGGTTTCCCAGAAAAGAAAGATCTTTTGCAACCGGCATTTTTAATTCGGGAGCAAATATTGGAGCAATTGTAACTCCTCTTGTTACTCCACTTATAGTAGAAAATTGGGGATGGCAATGGGCATTTTATCTTATTGGCGGTATCAGTATTATTTGGGTTCCTTTCTGGTTATGGCTTTATGAAAAACCCAAAAAAATACTTGAAAAAGGTAAAATGAATCAGGCTGAATTTGATTATATTCACATCGATAATGAAGTAGAAACTTCAGAAATTGTTGATAAACAAGAAAAGGTATCATGGTTAAAACTTTTCACTTACAAACAAACATGGTCGTTTACTTTTGGTAAATTTATGACTGATGGTGTTTGGTGGTTTTTCCTGTTTTGGTTGCCGGCTTATTTAAAAGATCAGTATCAAATGGCAGACATGCAGATAAT
>CAYQWD010000147.1:0-6803 GCA_964420955.1 uncultured Paludibacter sp.
CAACAAGTTCGGGAAATTTGTTTTTAAAATTATCAAAACCACCTTCAATTACTTTCACGTTTGCATATTTCAGTTTAGCAAGCGTACCCGCAGCCAAAGTCGAACGATTACCGTTGTCGCAATATATGACAACCATTTGTCTGTGTTTCGGAGCTTTTTCAGAAACAGATGCCTCAAGTACACCGCGAGGAATATTTACAGCAGCTTTCACACATGCCGAATCAAATTCTTCTGTTTCACGACAGTCGATTATATAAAATTGTCTGTGTGCATCAATCGCAGCTTTCAGTTCGTCGGGGCTAATAAATTTCACTTTCTGAGCTGTAGATTTTACAAGTTCCTCAACATTGGTATATTCTTTAGGTTGTCCCGGACCGCAGGCTACAAACAGGATTCCTGCAAAAAGAATTAAAAAATTTTTAATCATAATTCCTTGTTTTATTTATTTGTCCAGTCGAGATAAGCGCCGTCATAAACTTTTACGTTCGGATAATTTAGCACCGATTTTAAAACAAAATATAAAAAACCTGCAGTAACTCCGGTTTTGCAATAGAGAATTACTTCTTTATCTTTTTGCACGGCGGCAAAAATTTTGTTGAGGTCAGCCACAGGCTTCAACTTTGAGCCGTTCAATAATGATTCACTTGGGATATTAATTGCTTCGCCAATTTTTCCAGCAACATAATCTTCGTTTTTTCGTGAATCAATCAAAACTGCCGTTGATATCTTGGATTTCACATAAGACTTATCCACAAAAATTGAAGCATTTACTTTGGGCGAGTAACTTGCTGCTGCAGGTTTTGCCGGATTTTTTGTAATAGGCTTTCGCGCAGCAAACCATGCATCCATCTGCCCATCAAGTATGCTAACGTCTTCATGTCCGAGGTATTTCAGTATCCAATACATACGACCTGCGTTAACACCCGTTTTGCAGTAAATGATTACTTTGCTATTGTTTGAAATGCCGTTTTTACCAAAAATTGCTGCAATTTCAGATGCGCTTTTCAAAGAACCCTCAACAGGAGTATTATTACACAGCGTTGTTACATCCAAACCAATAGCGCCATCGATATGAGTTTTAAGATAATCGGCAGAAGATCGTACATCTAAAACTACTACATTGGGTTGTTTTATTATTTTCGAGAGTTCATCTACTGAAATAACCTGAGAAAATACAGGTAAAACTACTAGTGATAATAAAATAATTATTAGATTTCTTTTCATTTTTTTTCTGATTTTTTTTGAATAAATTTATTTGCTTTTCTTATTCGAATTTGCAAATTGAATGCCAAAAAGGAAAAGAATTCCTATTCTTCCCTTTTTGGAATTTCAATTCAGATTAATTTGTCTTATTCAATGTAAATTTTCAGTGAAAAATTAGAATTTAGCCTGCAATTGTACCATTATCATGTCATTGGTAACTGCAGCCGATTCCAGTACATTTACATAGTTCACCTGAATACGTGAATAATCGTTGACATAATAATTAAAACCAACAGTAGTGTAGTTTGTACGTTTGCCAGATACGCCATGATCAGAGTTGTAAGTATCAAATTTCACAACTGGTTCGAGATTCCACGGCGTCATATACGAAGCCATTGCCCATAAACCACTTTTTGCATAACTACCTGCAACTTTAGTTTCATAACCAACAATACCTCCACAACCTCCATAAACAGGCAGTTTCGAAGCTGAATGTAATTTATCAATCCCATGAATATATTCCGACTGTAGAAGTAATCCTGCAATTTTATATTGAATTTCACCGGAGAAACGATAAATTTCATTTTGTTTCTTTGCCAAATCAGTGGGATTGATTGAACCGTATTTAAAACTTCCTCCTATTTTAAAACCTTCGAAAGGATTAAAAACCAATCGTCCTACAATATCTTTGTTTTTATTGTCATCCTCCACATTCATTCCTGTTCCGTTCATAATACCTACACTGTACTGAACTAAGAGCGAGTCATTACCACCCATAATCATTAAACCAAGATCGCGCTGCGGTCCGGCAAGCTGATTTACAACTTCCGAACGGTTTACAGTATAAAGTCCAGAACATGCCGTATTTTGTTCCAGACTGAACGGAGATTTAAACTGTCCGAGAGATAACTTTGCCCATTTGCTGAAACGTGTATACGATACAAAAGCATCGAGCAAATGAGGTGTTTTTTGTGGTGTTTTATAAGGACTGAATTCAAGCATCACATAATAATCAATATCGTATGGTATTGAACCAGCAACGCCCAAACGTGCACGGTTAAAGGTAAAATTGTTAGTATTTTTGCCGTTACCGTTTATATTATAATTGTATTGTGGTTGAATAAATCCGGTAACACCAATTAAATCACCTCCACCCGAAGCACAACCTTGTGCAACTATTTCGGCACGAAAAAGTATGAGCAAAACAGAAACGATAATTAAATTTTTAAAATTCATAATTTTGTGCAATTTTAATTATCAATTACCTGTAACAAAAGCATATCCTTTTATTTCGCTTGCCTGCCATTTATTTTTCAGCAAATCAGCATTAATCATATTATTACAGCCAAATCTCAAACCTTTAGCATCGTAACCTAATACCGTTAAATAAGCAGATAAAAGGGCAGAGGTTTGTCCTGTCCAGCAGTAGATAATATTAGTTGTTGCTGGATCGAGATTTTTGATTCCATCACCGGCAAGTTTCAATGTTTCAAACAAACGATAGGAATTTTTGATATGACCATAAATGTTAACATCTGCTTCTGCCCAATAATTAACAATGAAGGAAGTGAGAGGATTTGCCAACACATCCACTGCGTTCACAGATCTGAATCCCTGGTTTAACATATAAGTTACTCTTTTTGCTAAAATTCTTGCGCCTGTAGTATCGGCTGCAGTAAACTGAGTTTTGTCCAATACCGGAAACGCAAAACTTACAGGAGTTTTTATGGTGTTTGTTGTTGACCAATTCGCATGACCCTTGCCCTGATTTGAAACATTTGCTGTCCATGAATCAAAAACTGAATTCCAGCTACTCATGCCAAATTTCATGATTCTTGCAGTAGGATAACCGCTCAAACGTAATGCTGCAACTGCTACTGCTGCATTTTGTCCGGTATAACAAGTAACAACGATTGGTTTTGTTGCTCCTTGTGCAGCTGTAAGTACATTTGCAAGTGTACTGTTTATTGCACCTTGAATACGTCCTTTAGTTGTAAAATCGGCTGCTGTACGAAGATCAATAATGTGGAAATTTGCTGTGCCAGCTGTATTCATTGCTGCTGCATCGATAACCCATGTATCTGTCATATTGTTTATGTCCATATTGTTTGCTTTCATGTAATCTGTCATAACTTTGAAATGATCTACTTGAGGAGTTTCAATCGGATCGACACATGAACTGAAACTTAACACCGATAATACAATAATGAAAATAGATGATTGAAAAAATTTAATTGTTTTCATGATATTTTTTTTAAATTAGTTGTTAATGAAATTTGTAATTGTTTTTTTAAAATTTAATTTGTTGTTAGAAATTTATCCACCACAGCCACCCGTAGCAGCTTTTGGTTTTGCGTTTAAGTCCTGATTCGGATTGTAGGCTTTATATCCGCCTTTGAGGCTTATTACATTTTTATAGCCAAGCTGTAAAAGTTGTATTGCCGCAAGAACACTATTGTTGCCTGCGCTGCAATAAACAATAATTTCAGCATCTTTTTCAGGCGGATACATATATTGAGCCATCCAAAAGTCAGCATCTGCAATTTTAAATTCGAGAACGCCTCTCTGTAAAAGAACCGATCCGGGTATGTTTTCAGTGTAGTAATCCGATGGTTGACGCACATCAATAAGCAGAAAATTGGCAGCACTGTCGGTTTTGGCTTTCAGTTCGTCTACCGATATTTCTTTTACCAACGGACGATAGCTTTCTGCAAGTTCAACAGCATCTTCGTAAATTCCTATACATGATGAAGTTGAAAGCAATGCTATAAATAAAACTGATAATTTAATTTGTTTTGTCATAATCTTACGTGAATTTAAAAAGCGCTGAATCTGCCGGTGCGTTCGTTCCATTTCACAAACCAATACCAAAGTAGCAATAAACCTACAATTAGCACAAATGCACCATCATAACCAATGTAATCAGGCAAATAACTGCGAAAACGCGCACTTTGTGGCAAAATTTTGTCGAACATGGGAACTATATAAGCCGAAGAAAATGGTGAAACGAGGACAAGCCCGAGCGCAGAGAACCACAGTTTGATCTGTCCTTCGCCTACGCGCCACAGAGTGCCTACAGCACATCCTCCGGCAACAGTCATCCCCAATCCGAAAATGAAACCACCAATAGCCGCTTTTGCCCAGAAATGCGGAAAAACCCAGGTAAGTTCGCGGGCACGCAATCCGACTTCACCAGTTGCTCCTATGCCAAAATACTTTATTACGGTGAAACCAATCAGACTTATTGCCAAACCTGCAATTACACCAACTGAGCCATGCGCTTCACCACTCATAAACGGATCGCGGAATGCTTTAACTATGCAAAAACGTGAACGTTGTGAAATTAATCCCATCATGCCGGCTATAATAATAAACCAAGCCATAACCGGATTTGTGGAGGTATAGCTGTAAGCCATAACTATCACACCTAAAAGCACTACAATACCAAGAATAATCTGCCAGTTACCCTTCTCGGGTTTTACAGCGAGGTAAGTATAACTTTTACCGGAACTCCAGCCCGGGCGGTTTTCCATTTCCCAGATAAGATATTTGAGCGAGATAAGCACTCCTGCAAACATGGCAAATGTAAAAACCAAAGCTCCACCCGACAATGCAGACACACCACTGAAAAACGATCCGATTGAACAGCCAATTCCTACTGTGGCTCCTACTGCCATAAGCGCACCACCTAAAAATCCTTTTACCATTTCACCTTTGGGTGGTATCCGAATGGCAAATTCTTTCGAAAAAAGTGCACCTGCAAAAGAACCCAACATAATCAGAATAACAAGCATACCATAGTTATTTTCATTAACCGCCGTTACTCCTTTTTCGGCAAACATTCCAAAAAGCGAATAGAAATTATCGCCAACATTTGTTAAACCTCCACTGGCTCCCCAAGGACTTTTGATGGCAAAAAGCAATGTATTAAGCGTACCTAATACTATGCCACCAACCCATACAGGCCAGTGTTTTCCAAAAAAAAGTTCAAAAAGCTCTTTCAGCGGATTTTTATTTCCGTTATCAGACATAAGGATTACCTCCTACGATTTTATTACTACAAAACGGGTAACACCACCATCCATTTCGGTTACTTCAACCATTTGATTACCGGTTTTTGCACACCAGTTTGGCAGGTCTGTTTTAGTTCCCGGATCGGTTCCAAGCATTTCGAGCGCTTCACCCGATTTTAATTCCTTCATTGCTTTTGCCACTTTCATCATTGGCATCGGACAAGAGAGTCCTTTACAGTCTAATGTCATTTTGATATCCATATTATTGATTTATTTAAAATTTACGCTACAAAGATTCATTTTCTGATTTTAGCAGCAAAAAAAAATGACATGATGTAATTCAGAAATCAGATTCTTTTTTATCATCAAATATCATGATGTAAATCAATATTTATGCAATTTTTATTAATTTTGTTACTTCTATGTTTACTTGGGCAACTTGTATATTGTAGGATATAGTGATATTTATAAAATTATTCATTGTAAATATTTAACAGAATAAGCGATTTGAAAATTGAAAACAATTTAATATCTTTAGCAACTCTTTAATTTACTTTATTACTTAACGTTTGTTTTTAAATTAATTAGTTCAATCACAAACTTGAAATTCTACCATTAAAAAAATGAAAAAAGACACTATTGAACGTAACAGCTGCACACTTAATAAAGCTGTTGCCGATTGTTTTGAAAAACTTACAGATGAGGAATTACTATTGCTTGAAGAAAATCATGTGGTATTATCATATAAAAAAGGTGAAAACTTATGCAAACAAGGCACTCAGGCTTCACATATTATGTTTATATGCTGTGGTTTGGTAAAAATTTACATGGAAAACGAATCCGGCTCACTAATTTTGAAAGTACTTCCAGCAGGTAATATGATAGGATTAACTTCACTACTCGACAATGCTCACTATTATCGCTATTCGGCTACTGCATATCAAGACTGCCGACTTCGGCTTATCGATATAAAAATTTTCAAAAAAATAATTTTACAAAATCCACTATTTGCTAATGAGATTATCAATTTATTATGTGAAAATTTAATCCAGACTCAAACGCGTTTTTTTTCATATACTAAAAAACAATCATACGGCAAACTGGCTGATACTTTAATTTGCCTTTCGTGCAATATATTTAAATGCGAAAAATTTGAACTTAATCTGACACGCAAGGAATTGGCCGAACTTACAGGTTTAACACCTGAAAGTGTTATCCGGATTCTATCAAAATTCAAAAACGACAAACTGATTCACATGGAAGGAAAAATAATTAGAATCATGGATATGGACAAACTGAAGCAAATAAGTGACTATGGCTGATTTTCATGGCTTATCCATGAATTAGTAAAAGTTTTTCATGAGTAAAGCAACACTAAATAGGGTCTGCTGAAAAACTCCGTAGGAGTTAACTTTGCATAACCCCCAGTAAGCAAAGTGCAACTGAGGGATGTGAATAAACCTAAGATAAACAACCCCGTAGGGGTTGATCTTTTTTTAATTGAGTTTAAGTAAGCCCACCAGGGGGTTCTTTTTTGTATTTCACTTTATTTCCTTAGATTAATCAGGGGGTTATGCAAAGTAAATC
>CAYQWD010000148.1:0-2430 GCA_964420955.1 uncultured Paludibacter sp.
GTAGTGATTTTAAATCTTTATTTTTCACTCAGAAACTCCTCTGAGTAAATTTATATCTCCTTTCAAAAGATATTCTCCCATTCTTCTTTTGGTAACTTTATCACGTTCCGAATTTGGGTCAAAATCGGTTCCATAAGCTCTGATTACATAAAAATAAGGACCCGGAGCTGCATCACGACCTTTGATTTTCCCATCCCAACCCTTTTGAGGATCGTTCCAGTAAAAGACTTTTCTACCCCAACTGTTGTATACCCAGCATTCAAAAGATTTCAATGATTTATATGCTACGCGAAATTCATCGTTTAAACCATCGCCATTTGGAGTGAAAACATTCGGAACCTGAAGCGCAGAAGTAGAAACGTTGATTGTTACTGAATCGGAATAAGTGCATTTACTGTTATTGCTTACATGCAATACAACTTTGTACGAACCGGATTCTACAAAAGTATAGCGGTGATTCTGATCGTTTCTGCTGATAATTAACTGTCCGTTCTTTTTAATTTCCCAACGGTAAAAAGTTGAAACCGGAACATTTCCATTACTTTCAAAAGCAACATCGAGTGGCGAAGAACCTGTAAGCGATGTCTTGCCAGGACGTTCGGCTTCATTCTTTTCAGTTCGTTCCGTAGTGGTAGATGTAATTTTGCAGATTACTGCTTTTGCCTGATAAAGTGCACTGGTAAAACTAACCGGCTTGAGTCCCAAATCCACAGCAAACTGATCGCCTGTAACTGTAAAATACGTATCACATAAAGGAGCATCAACACTCAAAGCAGAAACAGGTAATTGTGTTTCTATCGTTATTTTTTTGTCTTTCCATTTTTTATCGCTATCAGACCATTCAAGTGTTTGATATTCGAGGTTGAAAAAGCGGTCAATCGTATATTTTCTGCCTGTCAACGATTCATAAACCATATTCAAATGTCCTGTTGTGATAGCAATTTTCAGATTTTTACATTCGTTTTCCTGCACTGATACAGACTGAGCAGAAATTATATGAGGCAAATACTGACGGTAATCAAAAACCCAAATACTGTATTTTTTTCCATCAACATCGAGAATATAACCAGTGTTATCTTCGGGAGTAATATATTTTAAATTACTTATCGGATTTACCCTGTCGGAATATTTGTACCATAAAACCACATTGCCGTTTCCGGTATAATTTATTTCCGAATTATTGTCAATTCCGTCATATACTACCACATAATCAATTCCCTGAAAAGTATTATAAATCTGAAATTTACCAATTCCGGATATTTGTGCCTGCAAATTCAAAGCAGATGACAGCAAACACATTAATGCTAAAACTATTTTTTTCATTTTAAACCCTGACAATAAATGCTTGATTATACCTGCAAAAGTACAGTTTTCTGTTCAATAACAAAAAAAACTGTATTTTATTACGCACTTTACAGCTTAATTTTTTTTTAGTATTTTTGCATACCAAGTTATTTAAAATTTTAAGTTGCGATTAGCAAACTTAATGTGGCTTGAAAATTGTAATGTAATCACCCAAAAAAACATGCAAAAAATACTATTAATTCTAATCCTTACTGTTTATACAATCAATACCTTCGCACAGGAACTGAATTATCCTGTAAAAAAAATTGACGGAAAGGAATTTTATATTTACACAGTAGAACTGCAAGAGGGACTATACTCCATAAGTAAAAAATTTGGTGTTAAGCAGGCAGAAATTATCGCTTACAATCCTGAAGTTGAAAACGGTTTGAAAGCAGGTCAGTTACTTTTAATTCCAAAAATTGGCGGAGCTGAAAAAACCATTAAACCATCCATTTCAAACACTTCAGATTTTACATTTATTATTGTAGAAAAAAAACAAACCTTATACTCGATAAGCAAAAGTTATAATACTCCTATTGATACAATATTAAAATACAATCCTATAGTAGAAAGAGGTTTACAGGTAGGAGATACACTAAGAATTCCGGGAAAAATATCTCCGAAACGCAACATTTTTGATTGTGTTTTTGGAAACAAGCAAACAACTTCAGATAAAAAAACTGAAATTACAGAAAAAAAAGATGCTATAATAGTTCATATAGTAAAACCGAAAGAAACGTTATTTTCAATCAGCCGGCTTTATAATGTTGAAATTGCCGATATAATTAAATTAAATCCCGGATCAGAAGAAACTCTAAAATCGGGTACTGAACTTCGAATTCCTGATGTAACTTATACGGCAAATAAAGTAACAAAAACTGAGCAGAAAAAAAGCGAACCTGTTGAAATAATAAGCGAAAACATAAAAAAAAGAGCCGCCGGCGAACCCCTTCGCATAGCTTTTCTTTTACCTTTTCAGCTCGATCAGGCAAAGGTTGAATCAACAAACGAGCGTTTTCTTGAATTTTATGCCGGTTCATTGCTTGCAATAAAAGAAGCCAAACAAAAAGGAATTTCATTTGA
>CAYQWD010000148.1:2440-6756 GCA_964420955.1 uncultured Paludibacter sp.
TTACGATACTGAACGAACAGAATCAAAACTGAATGAAATTCTTTCTAAAAGTGAATTGAAAAATGTAGATTTGATAATTGGTCCAGCATATACTAATCAGGTAGCCATGATAAGCGATTTTGCAGCCAAAAACCGTGTTAACACACTGATACCTTTTACATCAAAGATAAATGATATCGATACCAATCCGTATCTTATTCAGTTTAATCCGGGCTTACTGCAGACTGTAAAATTTGTTGCCGAACAGCTTAAAAGCCGATACCGAAACAGTAAAATAATTTTTGCTGAAAGCATCGACGTTTTTAACACCAACGATGGAAAAATTTTTTGCGAATTGCTGCGAAAAGAACTGACTGATTCAAAACAAACTTTCATAAGTTTTGAAATTTCAAATTCTGAGCAATCCGATTTTCTGAATATATTGGATAAAAGCAGGAAAAACATTGTATTTTTCAATACAGATAAATATTCGAACATTAATATGTTTTTAAACTGGTTGGGTAATAATGCAACAGGTACCGAAACAGCTTATTTCAGACATACCGGATGGACTGAAACTGATTTTAACTTTTTAAGGAGCATTTCTGTAACACCCTTTAAAATTTATCCAGACAATAATGAAGTAAATAAATATCAGAAAATATTTGAAATGAGTTTTGGTAGACTTCCTAACACAACACAACCTTCGTACGATTTACTCGGTTACGATCTGACTTCCTATTTTATAGATATTCTTCACAACAAAGGAAAAAAATTTATTGCTGACGCTAAAAAAATGAACAATGGTAAAGGTATACAGTCCGGTTTCAGTTTCGAGCGCAACTCTACCCTTTCCGGTTTTGTAAACAATCAGTTGTATATCAGCGAAAAGTAACAAAAACTTAAAACACAATTTTTCATTCCTAATGAAACCTTACGCAATTATTTTTTTTATATTTTTAGTTAGTAATATATTTTGTGTAGCGCAGGTTCGTTTGGATAATCCCGAAACTTATGTCGGATTTACAGCCGGTGCAACCGGCTCGATGGTTAACTTTAGTCCAAGCGTGCCCCAAACATATTTAATTGGCAAAAATACAGGAGCTGTTTTCCGGTATATTTCAGATAAAAACCTGGGCGTTCAGGCTGAGTTACTTTACTTTCAGCGGGGCTGGAATGAAGCAGGCAACAAGTTCGCCCGCAGGCTCGATTATATCGATGTGCCTTTTTTATCACATTTTTATGCAGGTCAGAATTTCAGAGTGTTTTTCAATATCGGACCAAAAGTCGGATTTCTGATTTCGGAGAAAACACTTTACAATCTTTTTGAAAATTCAGATGCAGTTCAGCATAACAGAGCAGCTGACTACGCTTTTGATTACGGTTTTGCAGCAGGGCTTGGCTTTCTGCTCCGAATTAAAAAGCAGGTTTTTCAGGTTGAAGCCCGAGGGAATTACAGCATGACTGACATTTACTCCAACGATAAAAGAGATTATTTCGATTTTTCGAATAATATTAATGCTACTGTCAATTTCAGTTGGCTTTTACAGTTAAAACATTGATATTTATAAAACAAAAATCAAAAAGCACACTATTTCCGAACTAATTTATTCAATGTGGCAGTAATTTATTTGGTAATTTTGCAAAAAAGAAAAATAATAATTAGCCGGAGTAGTAAAAATCCACAAATTCTGCTTTATGAACATTGGGTTTTCTGTCATTTTTAAACAAACAAATTAACTAAGCACATTTTTCTCTGTAAGTTAATTTCAAGTTTAATTACCTTATATTTCCGAATTACTATTAATTATTTCAAGGGTTTGTACTATAAAAATTGCATAAATCAAAAATAAAAAAAATAATCAAAATAAATATTATATAATAATCTAAATAAAAGAGACTTATGAGAACAAATTATGAATTGCGATACGCATCGCATCCCTTAGATGCCAAGCAATACGACACCGCACGATTACGTAAAGAGCATTTAATAGAAAAAATTTTCAGTACCGATGAAGTGAATATGGTTTACACCATGTACGATCGCATGGTTGTTGGTGGCGCTATGCCTGTCAATGAAGTACTTACACTCGAAAGTATTGATCCTCTTAAATCAGATTTTTTCCTTTCGCGACGTGAATTCGGTACATTTAACGTAGGAGGTGAAGGTAAAATCACTGTTGATGGCGAAGTTATAGAACTTGGTTACAAAGAAGCGCTTTATCTTGGCGCAGGTAACCGTACGGTAACTTTCGAAAGCGTGAATCCTGAAAAACCAGCAAAATTTTATTTTAATTCAGCACCTGCACACAGAAATTATCCCGACCGTAAAATTACCAAAGCAGATGCATTAGTAATGGAGCTCGGTTCACTCGAAACGGCAAACCACCGCAATATAAATAAAATGCTTGTTTGTCAGGTACTCGAAACATGCCAACTTCAAATGGGAATGACAGAGTTGGCTACCGGCAGTGTTTGGAATACTATGCCGGCACACGTTCACAGTCGCCGCATGGAAGCATATTTTTACTTTGAAGTTCCCGAAGATCAGGCGGTTTGCCATTTCATGGGAGAAGTTGACGAAACACGCCATATCTGGATGAAAGGGGACCAGGCTATAATTTCTCCTGAATGGTCAATTCACTCAGCAGCAGCCACTTGCAATTACACTTTTATTTGGGGCATGGCCGGCGAAAACCTCGATTACAGCGATCAGGATTTCTCGAAAATAGTGGATTTGAAGTAAAGCCGGAGTTAATAGTTAATTAAGTTGAAAGTTTATAAAGTATATTGAGTGAGGAGTAAATATTTTGAAAAAATGAAAGATTTGAAGATATAATTGCTTGGCAGAAAGCTTTAGATTTGACTGCTGCTATTTATAATTTATTTGACAAAACTAATGATTATGGATTTAAAGATCAGATTCAAAGAGCCAGTGTTTCAATAATGAATAATATTGCTGAGGGGTTTGAAAGAAAAAGTAATAATGAATTCAAATATTTTCTTTTTATTGCTAAAGGTTCATGTGGTGAAGTACGTTCAATGTTGATTTTGGCAAGCAAACTTAAAAAATGAACAGAATTCAATGCAGATGAATTAATAAATTTATCAATAGAAATATCCAAAATGATATCAGGCCTTATTAAAACTATATAAACTTTCGAACATTACAAATTTGAGAAATTTTACAAACTTTACAAACTTCACAAACTTATATATATTATGACACAATTTGAATTAAAAGGAAAAATCGCACTTGTTACGGGTGCATCTTACGGGATTGGTTATGCTATTGCCAAAGGTTTGGCAAGTGCAGGTGCAACTATAGTTTTTAACGATATTAATCAGGATATGATTAATAAGGGTATGGCAGCTTACCAAGCCGATGGAATTAATGCTATTGGTTATGTAGCCGATGTAACCAACGAAGAGCAAATCAATGCAATGGTTTCTCAAATTGAGCAGGAAGTTGGTGTTATTGATATTCTGGTGAACAACGCCGGAATTATCAAACGCATTCCCATGCACGAAATGACTGCAGCTGAATTTCGTCAGGTGATTGACATTGACCTGAACGGACCATTTATTTGTGCAAAAGCTGTAATACCTTCGATGATGAAAAAAGGTTCAGGAAAAATCATCAATATATGTTCAATGATGAGTGAACTTGGCCGAGAAACTGTTTCGGCTTATGCTGCAGCAAAAGGCGGTTTGAAAATGCTAACCAAAAACATTGCCTCAGAGTACGGTGAATATAATATTCAGTGTAACGGACTTGGCCCCGGTTACATTGCTACGCCTCAAACAGCCCCACTTCGCGAACTTCAATCAGATGGTTCGCGTCACCCGTTCGATCAGTTTATTATTGCAAAAACACCTGCAGCTCGCTGGGGTAATCCTGAAGACCTTGTTGGTCCGGCAATATTTCTGGCATCACCTGCATCCGATTTTGTGAACGGTCATGTATTGTATGTCGATGGAGGAATTCTTGCTTATATAGGCAAGCAACCCAAATAAAAAAAATCTAAATCAAATTTGATATGAAAAATAAATTTGCTCTTTTAATTTTAAGTTTAATTTTGGTTTCATGTAGTAGTGTTAAACGTACAATCACTATTTATAATCCTTCTGCATTCGATAGAGAATCAGAAATGGTCGAAATAGATGTTGCTAAACTCGGTGTAAAATGCACAGATATTGTAATTAAAGATGCACTTGGCACTGAACTATCATATCAATGGATTTATAACGGAGAAAAGAAACCTCAATCAGTAATTTTTCAGACAAGTTTAAAAGCTAATGAAACCGTGGCATACAAACTAAAAAAAGGTAAACCT
>CAYQWD010000149.1:0-2329 GCA_964420955.1 uncultured Paludibacter sp.
GAAAGTGAAAGAACTGTTCTTTTAAAAAAATCATGATAATTCACAGAAAAAACATTTGATATTTTACAGCAAAGAAGTTCAATGCTTTTATACAACAGTTTATACACAGAATTAAATTATTTGAAAAAACAAAATTTTACTCTCAACAAAAAAACATTTGAAACTTCACATTCCAGTGAAAATCTATTTATTACTCAAAAAAAATTGCAAACGGACTACATCTATTAAAAATTTTAAAAAACAGTAGAAACATACAATTTATACTCAATTATAACTTGAAAATTATGATAGATATATGATTAAAAACTGACTATTGTTATAGATTTTGAAAAAAATTACAAAAAAAACCGGACTTATTTTGCCCGGTTTAAAACAATAAAACTGAAATTTCTATAATTATTAAATCAATATCCCCATTTAACCCAAACAGCTCCCCATGTAAAACCTGCACCAAATGCTGTAAGTATTATATTGTCACCTTTTTTAAATTTCTTTTCGTATTCCCACATGCACAATGGAATACTTGCAGCAGATGTATTTCCAAATCGATCGATATTTATCACTACGCGACTATAGTCAACACCTGTACGATTCACCACTGCATCAATAATTCTGAGGTTAGCCTGATGCGGTATTAGCCATGCTATATCTTCGGCTTTCAGGTCGTTCTTTTCCATCAAGTCGCCCGATACATTTGCCATATTTGTTACAGCATGTTTGAATACATATTGCCCTTCCTGATATACAAAGTGTTGTTCATTTTTTATGGTTTCTTCCGAAGCCGGACATGCCGATCCGCCGGCTTTAAGCATAAGGTGCGGTCCGCCGGCACCATCCGTCTGAATGATGGAATCCATGATTCCGGTTTCTTCTTCCGTTGGTTCGACTAACACAACACCTGCTCCATCGCCAAACAAAGGTGCTGTGGTACGGTCGTTATAGTTGGTTATGGATGACATTTTTTCAGTATTTTTTTGTATTTGCCTGATTCAATGAAACCTGCTGCTGTATTTAACGCCACAATAAAGCCCGAACAAGCTGCCTGAAGGTCGAAAGCTAAAGCGTTAGTAATTCCCAGACGGTCGGCTATTAGCGCTGCACACGAAGGGAAAATATAATCCGGAGTAGTTGTGGCTACCAATATTAAATCAATTTCGGATGGTTTAGTTCCTGTTTTGGCAAACAATTCCTCAGCTGCTTTGGCTGCCATGTACGAAGTACCTGTGCCAGGATTCTTAAGTATTCGGCGTTCTTTAATGCCAACTCTCGAAGTGATCCACTCATCACTTGTATCCATAATCTGGCTGAGTTCATGATTGTCCAGTATATAATCTGGAACATATCCACCTATACCGGTAATAGTTGCTCTCATTTTCTATATAGTTATTATTATCTGTTTGCTAAAAAAAAGCAAGCCCGGAGTAATTCACTCAGGGCTTTTAAGTGCTTTATGTTTTTTTTGAGGAGTTCATCTCCGGTGAAGAAAATAAAAAATTAAGCAGATGCAATTTTTTCTATTGCCAATTTACCTCTGTAATAACCGCATTCGCCGCATACAGTGTGGTAAATATGAGCTGCACCACAGTTAGGGCAAATAGCCAGTGTTGGAGCAGTTGCCTTGTAGTGGGTTCTTCTTTTTGCTGTTCTCTGTTTCGAGTGTTTTCTCTTAGGATGTGCCATATTGTTTTCTGTTAATTGTTTTCTGTAAAATTTTGTAATCCTTCCCAACGTGGGTCTACGGGTATGTCCTCTTCAGTAAAATCATCATCTTCAAATTCGATATCGGAATCAGAATCGTCCCCATCTTTACGGTGTGCAATATGTCTTTTAAGTTTGCTCACCATTGTTTTATTGCATTCTCCCTGCGCATGAACGTGTTTTATTGGAATGCTTACAACAATAAATTCGTAAAGAAACCATGCAATATTTATCGAACCTTCAGACTCAGGAACAATAACTGTTTCGTTTTCTTCTGAAAACCGTTCGCCGAATTTTACTTTCAGACTCTCCTTGTATTTCACCGGAATTTCCATATCATCAAGACAGCGGTTGCAAGGAACTAAAACCGTACCATCTATTTCGAACTGCAGATCGAATATTCTATCTTTACTTACTACCGTAACTTTAGCTTTAACCTTTCCTTTTTCAACTTCGTTTTCAGGACTGTCGATTTTTTTAAAAAAATCGTCATTCAGTTCATATTCAAAAACTTCTAATGATTTTTTTAAGTCCTTGAGTTTTATATTGTACAGTTCGAATTTCGACATTTGTTACGTATAATTAAGCGGTGCAAAGGTACAAAAATTGCTCTTAATCCGAAACTTTTTAT
>CAYQWD010000149.1:2339-6730 GCA_964420955.1 uncultured Paludibacter sp.
AATAGACAATAACAAAGACATGGCACCAAAAATACTTTTTATAAGTTTTTTGGCAAAATAAATGTATTTAACACTTTATCAAATTTCGAAGTGTAAAAATTCAGCTATACTTTGAGTATTATTCTAAATGTGGTTCCTATGTGAAGTTCAGAATGTTTTACAAAAATTTTCCCTCCGTGATATTGCTCTATAATGCGTTTAGCCAGGGAAAGTCCCAGACCCCAACCGCGTTTTTTGGTGGTAAAACCAGGGTTGAAAATTGTTTTAAAGTGCTTTTTTTCGAGTCCTTTCCCTGTATCTTTTACATCGATGAAGACCTCCGTATCACGGTGTGTCAGCACAATGTCAATTTTTCCGACACCATTCATGGCATCAATGGCGTTTTTGCAAAGATTTTCAATTACCCATTCGAATAAGGGAACATTCAGTCGTACGAAAATTGAATTTTCATCAGGAAAATAATAATTGATTGTCACTTTTTGTGATGAACGATTGCCGATATAAAGCACCGCATTTGTAAGCGTTTCGTTCAGACTGACGAGCTGAAGGTCGGGCGCAGAGCCAATTTTCGAAAATCTTTCTGCAATAATACGCAGTCGATTTACGTCTTTGGCCATCTCGCCTATAAGTTTATCTTCCTTGTGCCTGTCTTTTAATATATCAACCCATGCAAGTAACGAGGAAATCGGGGTTCCAAGCTGATGTGCAGTTTCTTTCGATAAACCTACCCAAACACGGTTCTGTTCTGCTTTTTTAGTGCTTGAAAATGCAAAAAATGCTATCGACAAAAAAATTATAATCACTCCCATTTGAATATATGGGAAATAATATAACTGCCTCAACAGCAGCGAGTCATCATAATAAATATATTGCGTATCATCGTTAAGTTTAACGAGTATCGGGGAATTCTTTTTCTTTAATTTTTGAATTTTTTTTTCTGTCAAACCTGGTTTTTCATTGCTTTTAAAATTTCTTGAATCAAGCAGTGCATCATTTTTATCGATAATAATTACCGGAATAGTAGTATTTTCTTCGATAATTTTTAACAGAAAATCAATATTTCCAGCTTCATCTTTGGTAAGTTGACGTGTTGCTTCAGCCCAAATTTCAATTTTTTTCCGCTCTTCAAGTGCAAGGGCACTTGCCAATCGGTTTGTGAAAAGCGCTGAAAGAATTATAATAGCAGCGCCAGCTACAATAAATATCAGCTTGAAATGCCGCGAAAATTCCTGAAATTTATCAAAAGAAATCATTTTTGCCCAGTTTTTCCATTTTTTATCAAACGTCAAAAGTAACAAAAAAGTATGAATTACACTTATTGTTTCAGTGTCAGGCAATTTATTGTATCTTTGTAACTAAAAAAATATTTTGCAGATTTTTCGAATAGCTCTGTAATTTGTATAGCTGGAAAAATTTGCTAACTTTTTTGTAAATCGATATCACAATGCACAAATCAGGTTTTGTAAATATTGTAGGAAATCCAAATGTAGGAAAATCCACGCTAATGAATGCTTTGGTAGGTGAACGCATTTCAATAATAACATCCAAAGCTCAAACTACACGACACAGGATTTTGGGAATTGTTAACGGTGAAGATTTTCAGATAGTATATTCTGATACTCCAGGTGTTTTAAAACCAAACTACAAACTACAACATTCTATGTTAGGTTTTTCAAAATCTGCACTTACGGATGCCGATGTACTGCTTTATGTAACCGATGTATTCGATACCTTTGAAAAAAATGTAGATTTTGTTGAAAAAGTAAACCTGAATCCTGCTCCACTGATACTTATTATTAATAAAATTGATTTAACAGATCAGGAAAAACTGGAAATATTGGTAGAAAAATGGAAACTGGTTATGCCTCGTGCCGAAATTTTTCCGGTTTCGGCTATCGAGAAATTCAATATTGAACCATTGTTCAAACGCATAAAAGAACTTTTACCCGAGTCTCCTCCTTTTTTCGACAAAGATCAGCTAACAGACAAACCATCTCGTTTTTTTGTGAATGAAATTATCCGCGAAAAAATATTGCTGAATTACGAAAAGGAAATACCTTATTCGGTTGAGGTGGTTGTGGAGCAGTTTCTGGAAGATGAAAAACTGATAAATATAAGCGCAGTAATTTATGTTGAACGTGAATCGCAAAAAGGTATTTTAATCGGACACGGAGGTAAATCTCTAAAAAAAGTAGGTACGGATGCTCGCCTGGATATGGAAGCTTTTTTCAATAAAAAAATCTTTTTACAACTTTTTATCAAGGTTGAAAAGGATTGGCGCAACAAAGATACAAAGCTCAGAAATTTCGGCTATTTTAATGAATAATACTTTAGTGTGTCGCAAACAAAAATTTGAAAGTATTTGGGTAATTTTGTGCAATACAGCTTTCTTACATTGAATGTTAATGAACGATTATTTTTCGAAAGAGCTACTCTGTTTTTTTACAGGTGTTTGCTTTTAGCCTGTTGAAAGATGCAAATCTTTATAATAAAATATTTTAAAATACTCTTTATTGCGTATTAAATTTGTGATAATATGTTATAAAACATAATTTTGCACAAAAAAAATGCACAATATTTGCAAGAAATAAAAAGCTGATGTAATTTTGCATTGTGATTTTTTCATAGTATTAGATTTAAGGTTAATAAAAAGATTGGTAGTTGGCCGGGAGGTTCGCTACCATTCGCTTTTTAGGGGATTATTTCACATCAAAATATCATGAACCGGAATATCAGAAATGATAATCCGGTTTTGCTTTTATTACATATCGAAAATATTATCAGCAGTTTACAAAAAAGTTATCTGAGTTTAATTTCGTCGACGAACAGGAAAGCTGGCTTACCGTTACCGACATGCCATTCCGGCATCGATTTTTCGGTTTCGGCAATTAATTTTACATATCGTGTTTTTGACTTGTTAAATTTCAGTATATATTCGTAAATGCCATCGCGGTCCGATTGTTTCATTGAAGGATATTTTTCGGAAGTGAGCAGTTTGAAATTAACCCCATCATCAGATGTAAACAAGCTCAAACTTCGAGCGCCAAATATCCAGCTGCCTTTTACTACATTAGCAGTAAGATATATTTCACTAATTTCCGTGGCAATTTCAAGGTCAATTACCGCTTCGAGATCGTTGTCATGGAATGCTATCCATCTTCCGCTTCGATAATTTTCATTTCCATTCAAACCATCGACCAAAGTACTAATACCGCCATACTGATACTGTTGATTTAAAGGTTGTAGAGCTTTAATGTTTTTCATTGTAGATTTACTGTAAGTTATTTTCTCGCTCATCATTCGGCTTTTTTCATCACCTCTGATTACTACTGCATTCAATTCGGCATCTTGCGCAATTTTTATTGTTTCATAATACCTTTTCGAATTTATATCAGGTATTTTTCCATCAGTTGAATAAAAAATTGGCGCATTGTCAATCGTTTTTAATGTAACGTTAAGGGCTCCGTTTTTTTGCTCAAATTCAGCCGATACATCAAAAAGGTGTTTCGCATAATTGTAATTTCGGATTTTATAAATTTCTATCAATTTTAAAAGCCGCTTGAGAAAATCATCATAATTTTTTTTAACCGGAGTTGTCCATTGCACTTCGCTTAGTGCAGCAACACGGGGCATAACCATATACTCAGCGTGTCGGTATGTAGGAATATATTCTCTCCATAAATTTGCCTGAACTCCAATAATGTGCTTTTTCTGTTCTTCTGAAAGCACATTTGGCTGTGGTTCGAGGGCATAAACATTTTCCACGGATGAATATCCGCCTATTGCATAAGGTTCGCTTTTTGTGTCTTTAGTTTGATAATAATCGAAGTACAGATGCGTGTTGGGTGTCATGATTACATCATTGCCTAATTTTGCTGCTTGAATTCCTCCACTCATTCCACGCCACGACATAACGGTAGCGTTTGGTGCGAGTCCACCTTCAAGAATTTCGTCCCAGCCAATAATTTTTCTGTCCCGTTTATTGACCACTTTTTCTGCAAAATTGATAAAATAGCTTTGTAGCCGTTCTTCGGCAGAATGAAGTTCATCGGTTTCAAATCCCAGCTCTTTAATTTTTGCCTGACACTTTGCACATTTTTTCCAACTTGTTTTTGGACATTCATCGCCCCCAATATGGATGTAACGCGAAGGGAAAATATCCATTATTTCATTCAGAACATCAGTAATGAAATTAAATGTATTTGAATTTCCCATGCACAGAACATCATTTGAAATTCCCCAAATTTTCCAGACTTCATACGGACCGCCTGTGCATCCGAGTTCGGGATATGCAGCAAGCGCACCCAGCATGTGCCCCGGCATATCAATTTCTGGAATAACGTCAATGTATTGTTCAGCAGCATACGCTACTATTTCTTGCACTTGCTTCT
>CAYQWD010000150.1:0-6696 GCA_964420955.1 uncultured Paludibacter sp.
ACATTTTTTTAATTTTTTATAATCGTAAATGGGCTTTTTAAGGCTCGACTAAATACCCTAATTTCCATAAGTGAAGAACTAAAATTTCTGGTAGGATTTTTTTATTTTTCGGGATGGAAAGAAGTGTATGAATCCATAAAAAACAACGAAAATATAACCCTTCGACTTTTAGTAGGTTTACAGGTAGATAAACTGATATATGACTCCCTTGTGGAACATGGTATTCAGGATGAAAAAATGTCGAACGAAGACAGATTCAACTCATTCATCGACTCACTCCGTAAAGCGTTGAATTCTGACAATTCCGATACCGAAGCATTTTACAATCAGGTGTATTTTTTTCTTGAAATGATAGAACAGGGAAGATTAATTATCCGCAAGACGAAAAATCCCAATCATGCCAAGGTTTA
The DNA here is from genome assembly GCA_964420955.1 of uncultured Paludibacter sp. Taxonomy (GTDB): domain Bacteria; phylum Bacteroidota; class Bacteroidia; order Bacteroidales; family Paludibacteraceae; genus Paludibacter. The sequence continues at coordinate 411 of CAYQWD010000150.1, forward strand.
TCTTTTTAAACTCAACGAACAACAGGCTGAAATACAGGGAATGAAAGGTCAATTTATTACCGGAAGCAGTAATCTGACCAGTGCCGGGCTTTCGGGACAGGAAGAGTTCAACGTGGAGATAAAGGATTATGGTTTTGAAGATGCTGAAAAATACTTTGAAACCCTTTGGGAAGAAGCCGCTCCAATCACTGAAGTGCCCATAAAAAAGCAAATGGTTATTGATTTGGTGGGGAATAAAACACTGGCGGCAAAAGTTACACCCTTCGAAGCGTATGCACTGATACTTAAAACCTATATCGACCTTCAGCAAACCAAACATATTCAATCATCGGTACTTGAACTATTGAGTAAAAACGGATTCAAAGAATTTACCTATCAGATCGACGCTGTAAATCAGGCGTTAAGTATTATCAACGAATATAACGGGGTAGTAATAGCCGATGTGGTCGGATTGGGAAAGTCGGTAGTTGCGGCGTTAATAGCCAAGAATCTTGATAGAAAAACTATGATTATATGTCCGCCAGGATTGATAGGAGAAAAAAATACACAAGAACCTTCAGGGTGGTATGAGTATGTTTATAATTTTCAATTAAACTGTGAAGTAGAAAGCAGGGGAAAATTACAGGATATAGCTGCCTCCATCGACAACCGAAATGTGGAAGTGGTTATCATTGATGAAGCACACTATTACCGTAATCAGGATACGGACGATTATGAGGCATTACTGAAAATTTGCAGGGACAGGATCGTAATCCTGTTAACAGCAACTCCCTTCAATAATTCACCATCGGATATATTTTCATTGTTGAAATTATTTGTTGTTCCTGGAAAATCGGGAATTACCATTGACAATGATTTGCATTCGTTGTTTATCGGATATGGTAACCGATTTAAGAAGTTGTCAGAAATAACCCGTTATATAACATCACGTGATCCCCAGAAAAGAGAGAAAGCAAAAAAACATTATGCCGAATTATTTGGAGAACATCGAGTAGATTTATCGAAAGTGAGGTTTGAAACAAAGCAACTGGCAAATCAGATTAAGAATGTTATTTCACCTGTAATCATCAGAAGAAACCGACTCGACCTGAAAAATGATTATTTGTATTCCCGTGAAGTAACCGAATTATCTGAGGTGAAAGACCCTATTGAATTGTTTTATCAACTCACTCCCGAACAAAGTGAATTTTATAACAGGGTACTTACACAGTACTTTGGAGTTGAAGGAGCGTTTTCGGGTGCCATTTATCAGCCATTTATTTATGAAAAAGAAATCAAAGAAGAAAAACTTGATGAGGAAGGAAACCGACAGTTAACACAGCAGGCTAACTTGTTCGATTTTATGCGACGATTGTTGGTGAAACGTTTCGAAAGTTCATTCGGAGCTTTTAACGATTCAATTTTACGTTTTGAGAAAATCCATATTAGAGTAAAAGAGTTTATTAAAAAAACGAAAGGTAATTATATCCTCGATAGAAAACTGATGGATATATTGATGGAGGAAGAGGATTTAAACGTTATTTTAAACATTTTGGGTGAGTATGAGAATAATATGCTTTCGAAACGTGTACCCAAAAATTATACGGTATATGATGTTACGAAATTTATCAGGAAAAAAGAATTCGAAGAAAATATTGACAGAGATATCGCTTTATTCGGAAAAATAAAAGCGGAACTTCAGGAGTTGGATATTGTGCATTACGATCCGAAAAGAAAGACGGTTGCCAATCACGTAAAAGAAATTTTAACGAAAGACAAAAATCAGAAAGTAATCATATTTACCGAGTATGCCGATACGGTAAATCACCTTGAACATTATTTTAAAAGCAAATTCAGGGAAAAAGTTATCCTGTGCGATGGTGGAATGACAGCAACTTTACATCATACGCTTAACGCCAATTTTAACGCCCAGTTTAAAGGGGAAAAAGAAAACAGGTTCGATGTACTGATAACTACTGATAAACTTTCGGAAGGATTCAATTTAAACCGTGCAGGTATTATTATTAATTATGATATTCCATGGAATCCCACAAGGGTAATTCAGCGTGTGGGTCGTATCAATCGTATTGGTTCAAAGGTGTTTGAAGAACTTTACATTTATAATTTATTCCCGACTGAAGCTGGTTCGAATGTAGTTCAGGTCAGAGAAATTGCTTACAACAAAATGTTTTTGATTCATAACGCTTTGGGTGAGGATTCAAAGATATTCGATCCGAACGAAGAACCAACGCCCGCAATGTTGTTCAACAAGATTAATGAAAATCCTGAAAATGAAGGTGAGGAAAGTGTCGGAACCCGTATCAGAAACAGTTATTTTGAAATAACTCAAAACCATCCTGAAGTTATCAGGAGAATATCGGATTTACCAGCAAGAGTAAAATCGGGAAAGCCTTTCGAACACAATCAGGTTTGTGTTTTACGCCGTAAAGGATTAAGTCTGTTTACACATTATGTTCCTGATTCATACGCTGAAAATCTTGTAGTGGAAGAAATTACCTTTGAAGATTTGTTGAAATATGTAATTTGTGATTTTGAAACTCCACATAAACCGCTGTCTCCAAAATTCTGGCCTTCGTACAACGAAATAAAAGAAACTAAAACAGCTTCAAAGAAATTCAGCAGTCCCAAATCATTGGAGGCAAAAGCTTATGAGAATTTGAAATGTGCGCTACAGGTATTGGATTTCAGGAATGATGAACTTATGAATTTTATAAAAGTGCTGATTTCGGATATTGAGAAATACAAAACCCTTTCTGAGAGAACTTTAGGAAGAATTGCACGAAATTCACTTTCAAGAGAATCGGATGAAACCGAAAAAAGAACATTCACCAATGAAATAATTTGGATAAAAAACAGTTTGGGAGCCGATTATTTGGATAGAATCCTCAAACGAATTGAACATCAAAAAAACGAAGTTGTCATCGCCATTGAAAACATAAAGATTTAAAAATAGAACCATCAACTTTGAAAGAACTTGTTGAATTTACTCGGCAAAACAATAGAATTTGTCACCCGACCTATGTTGTGGAATGATTTATGCAAATTTATTGACTGCACCGATTTTTCAATAAGCACACATCCGTCAGACGGGTAGGAAACCCTAAATGGGTGCATTTACTCCGGAATCCGAAAGTCTTAACCTCAAAAACGATAGCAAAAATCTACTATTCTAAATTCATTCTTCTTAACAATTGGGTGTATATCTGCAGGATTGACAGATTTTTATAGCTGTTTAAAAGACATTTTTAATACCTCATTTGTGGGTGGGTATGCTCCGGAATATGTAATTTATCTGCAAATAAAATAGCAATGTGCATTTGTAAAGTTTTTGGATTTGCATTTTTTGCATTAGTGCTATTTTACATTATTTCTCAAAATATCTTTTATATTTGCAAATGTAATTAAAATACAAGCCGGAATAAATATATTCCGAATTAAATTTTTTTAAAATAAATAACTGTTTTATGAGAAAATTAATGATCTTAATAATTTGCTTTTTCATGGCAGGATTGGGCATTGCCAATGCTCAGTTCAGGTCTGTAACTGGAAAGGTAGTTTCAGCCGAAGATGAAGAGCCCATAATTGGAGCATCGGTGGTGGTAAAAGGAACTACTACAGGTACAGTAACTAACATTAATGGTAATTTTACCATTACAGTACCTGTAGCAAATACTACTCTGGTGTTTTCGTACGTTGGTATGCAAACATTAGAGGTTGCTGCAGTTAACAGCATGGTTGTAAAACTTGAAAGCTCTACGCAGCAACTTGATGAAGTTCTGGCGGTAGCTTACGGTACTACAACTAAAAAATCTTTTACAGGAGCTGCAGCTTCAATTAAAGGTGAAAAGTTGACAAAAATTGAAACATCGAACGTAACAAAAGCGCTCGAAGGTGTAGTTCCAGGTGTGCAAATTTCAAGTTCAACAGGCCAGCCCGGATCAAGCGCTGCCATTCGTATTCGTGGTTTAGGCTCAGTTTCGGCAAGTCAGTCTCCTTTAATAATTGTTGACGGCGTGCCCTACGAAGGTTCATTAAATTCAATTACACCCCAGGATATTGAAACTATGAACATTTTAAAAGATGCAGCATCAAACTCGATGTATGGTGCACGAGGATCGAACGGTGTAGTATTAATTACCACAAAAAAAGGATCAACAGGCAAAGCTAAAGTTATTCTTGATAGTCGCATAGGTATCAATTCAAGAGCTGTACCTGCATACAATGTTATTACAAGTCCTAAAGATTTTTATGAAATGACTTTCGAGTCAATCAGAAACAATCTTGTAGAAGGGGGAATGGATTACTTTCAAGCTTGTAACTTAGTCTCTCAAGAACTGATATCAAAACATCTGGGATATAACATTTACAAAGGAGTTGCAGATAATGCTTTGATAGATCCTTTTACAGGGATTTTAAATCCCAATGCAACCCAGTTAAAATGGAGCGACAGCTGGTTGAATGATCCTTTTGTTAACGGTGTTAAACAGGAGTACAACTTAAATGTTTCAGGAGGTAACGAAAATACTTCGGCTTATATGTCTGCTTCTTACCTTAACGATAAAGGTTATGTTATCAATTCTGATTTTACGCGTTTGAGCACACGTGCAAGAATTGAACAAAAAGTTAATAATAATATTAAAGCCGGTTTAAATATTGCTTACGCGAAAACTAAATCAAATTCACCTGTTAGCAGTACCGGTGGCACAAACTATTCGAATATTTTCAACTTTTCGCAGAATGCAGGTCCTATTTATCCGATTTACAAGTACGACCTTGCAACTGGTGATCCTATTAATGACCTTAAAGGTGTTCAAATGTATGACTTTGGATCGAACAATTATGCTAACGGAGTTCTCGTAAGTAATACACGCGCTTATGCAGGCGAACAAAACCCTATGTATAAATTAAGTTATGACAGTAACGAAACAATTGCTGATAATTTATCAACACGTCTTTTTAGCGAAATTAAATTTCTGAATGATTTCACGCTGACGCTGAATGGCGCTTATGATGTTTTTAACAGTGTATATACTGAATTTATCAATCCATTGCAGGGTGATGGTAAAAACTATAACGGTATAGGTTATAAAATTGCGCAACGCGAAGAATCATTAAACCTTAACCAGCTTTTAAATTATACTAAAAAGTTTGGATTGCATGATGTAAATATTCTGGTAGGTCATGAAAGCAAGTCAAATGATTTCTGGTATCTTGAAGGTTCAAAAATGAACTATTATGATCCGTACAATCCGGAATTTGCGAATGCAGGAGCTACTTCAGGTTTAACTTCATATACTTCTCAATATCGTTTGGAAGGATATTTATCAAGAGCTGAATACAATTATGCAGATAAGTATTATTTATCGGGTAGTTTCAGACGCGATGCTTCTTCAAAATTTGCACCAGCGGTTCGTTGGGGTAACTTTTGGTCGGTAGGCGCTTCGTGGCGTATTAACGAAGAAAGTTTTATGAATGAATTTGAGAAGATTGATAACCTGAAAATTCGTGCCAGTTATGGTACGCAGGGTAACGATGGTATTTCAGGTTCAAATCTTTATCTTGACCAGTATGAGTTGATTAGCGATGGAAATACTGCTTCTCCTATTTTGTCATATCGCGGAGTTGCTGATTTAACTTGGGAAAAATCAAACAATTTTAACGCAGGTATCGATCTTGGTTTTTTCAATAGAATTACTTTAACAGCTGACTTCTTTATTAAGGAAACCAAAGATATGATTTATCAAAAACCTCTTCCGTCGTCAGGCGGTGCTCCAACATGGAAATGGGATAATCAGATAGATATGAAAAATACAGGTGTTGAGCTTGATTTGAATGTAATTCTCGTTAAAACAAGGGATATAAAATGGGATGCTTCATTTAATTTAACTTCATACCAAAATAAACTTACAAAAGTGCCCGATGATAAAGACCCTGAAGGTTATGTTGCAGGAGCTTATTGGCGTAAAGTTGGTGGATCGCTTTATGATTTCTATACCTATGAGTATGCAGGTGTGAATCCTGATAATGGTAAAGCGCAATGGTATAAAGATGTAACTGTTAAGGATGATAAAGGAAAGGATGTTACAGAAAAAGTAACAACTACTACTTATGCTGAAGCTAAAAGGTATGAAACCGGAAAATCGGCTGTTCCTGATTTTTATGGTGGATTTTCAACTAATTTGACTGCACACGGATTTGACTTTGGAGTTCAAACTGCATTTCAAATGGGAGGTTGGGTTATGGACGCCACATTTCAACGCCAGATGAGCGGAGGTACAACAGGTTC
>CAYQWD010000151.1:0-6665 GCA_964420955.1 uncultured Paludibacter sp.
CACCTCGATAAAAGTTTGCGAAGCAGGAAAGCCTGCAGCGACCGCAGCCAGACCTATATTTTCAGTTTGTAAATTTTCTTTCACTACAGGCACCAGTGCAGGGTAAACACAAATAGCTGCAACATTTTGCAAATGTGGGAATTGCGCTTGGAAATTATTAACCTTGTCGACCATCGATATAATCCCTTGATATGTATCGGTACTGTTAAGTGAAGTTAGATCGATAAAATTCAAACATTGCTTATAAACTTTGGCATTGTCATTTTTATGAAAATTTTCCGATAAAATTTCGTTTAGACCCGATTTTACATCCTCATCGGAAATATTGCAATTATATTTTTTAAATAATTCTTCGTAATGATTCATAATATTTATGTGTTGTTTGTTTTCAGTTATATGTATTATTTTGTTAACCCAGAAGTTTTTTGTTGTTTGAATGTCTTTCACTGTCGCGTTCTGTTTTTTTCTGCAGATTTTTTACGAACGCATCAGACAAATCCACACCAGTTTGATTGGCCAAACACAAGAGCACCCAAAGTACATCGGCCATTTCGTCGGATAAATTATTTTTTTCATCGGTATTTTTAAAAGACTGATCGCCGTAAGTTCGTGCAATTACACGTGCCAGTTCGCCAACTTCTTCAGTAAGCACTGCCATATTGGTCAGTTCGCTGAAATAGCGTATGCCAAAGGTCTTAATCCACTCGTCAACCAGTTGTTGAGCACGTGAAATTGAAAGTTCGTTATTCATTAAGGCGGGCTATTATAGTTTCGTTGCCAGTAGTTTTTTCGCCTACGGTAACAAATATTACAGTATCCATTGGAAAATACATATCCACGCGGGAACCAAATTTAATAAATCCCAAATGTTCGTTCAAATGACATTCTTTTCCTGCATGTGCATAAGTAACAATCCTACGGGCAAGCGCTCCTGCTATCTGACGAACAAGGATTTGTGTTTTGGCATGTGTCTCAATTACCACTGTTGAACGTTCATTTTCATGACTTGATTTAGGCAAATATGCAGCCATGTGACGTCCATCGTGATGCACAGTTTTTAGAACTTTACCGGCAACGGGATACCAATTGGCATGAACATTAAAAACCGACATGAATATGGAAACTTGAATACGTTTGTCGCCAAAATACTCATGTTCTTCTACCGTTTCTACTACTACTACTGTGCCATCGGCCGGCGCTATAACCAAACCTGGATCATCAACTTCGACAACACGCGTAGGGTTACGGAAAAAAAACGTAAAAAATACCATTATCAGCGCCGACAGAATAGTAGTTGTTGCCATTGCCGGATACGGAAATTTCATGTAAATAAACATGTTTATTGCAAAAAGAATAAAAAGCAACGAAACGAGTATTAACCGGCCTTCTTTATGTATTTTTATGTATTTCAATGTGATATTTATTATATTTATTAATTGAGTTTTTTTGTGCTAATTTGGTCTGAAAAATCACAAAAGCAAAAGTACATTATTTCTGCTTTTTATACAAGCAATAAGCCTAAACTTTTCTTTTATGGTATAATTCATTAACTTTGCAACTCAGAAAAAAATCAACAGTCTGGCATCGTTTAACCAAAAATATCTTACCGGACATTAAACTATTAATACTTTTTATAATCTTATGCAATTTTCATTTTTAAATGCAGTATCGCCAGTTGATGGCCGTTATCGACAAAAAACAGAAAAATATGCTAATTTTTTTTCAGAATATGCGTTGATTCGCTATAGAATAATTGTTGAAATTGAGTACTTCATCGCCTTGTGCGAAATCCCGCTTAAACAATTAGAAAACGTTCCGGCCGAAATGCCTGCAAAATTACGCGAAATTTACTTGAATTTTTCTATAGCCGATGCTGTGAAAGTTAAAGATTATGAAAAAACAACAAACCACGATGTAAAAGCTGTTGAATACTATATCCGTGAAAAATTTGAAGAACTGAAACTCGGAAACTTTAAAGAGTTTATTCACTTCGGACTTACCTCGCAGGATATTAACAATACTTCGGTTCCTTTATCGGTAAAAGATGCTTTAATAGAAGTATATTACCTGGAAGTTGAAAAAATATTGCAAAAACTAAATCAGTTTGCCGACCAGTGGCGCGATGTGGCCATGCTTGCAAAAACACATGGACAGCCTGCTTCTCCAACCAAACTTGGAAAAGAAATCAGGGTTTTTGCCAACCGACTCCAAGTGCAGTTAACACAAATGCGCAACATACCTCTATCAGGAAAATTTGGAGGCGCAACCGGCAATTTTAATGCACACTGCGTAGCATTTCCATCTGTCGATTGGAAAAAATTTGCCGATAAATTTCTGAACGAAAAACTCGGTCTCGCGCGGGAACAGTGGACCACTCAAATATCGAACTATGATAATATGGCAGCGCTTTTTGATGCCATAAAACGAATGAATACGATACTTGTAGATTTGTGTCGCGATATTTGGACATATATTTCGATGGATTATTTCAAACAAAAAATTAAAGCCGGCGAAGTCGGTTCATCGGCAATGCCACATAAGGTAAATCCTATCGATTTTGAAAATGCAGAAGGAAATCTTGGTATGGCTAATGCTATCCTTGAATTTTTGTCTGCAAAACTTCCGGTATCACGTTTGCAGCGTGATCTTACCGACAGTACCGTGCTCCGGAATATTGGAGTTCCGTTTGCACACACACTTATTGCCTCACAAAGTATTTTAAAAGGACTTGATAAACTTTTATTAAACGAAACTGCTATTTATCGCGATTTGGATAAAAACTGGGCGGTTGTTGCCGAAGGAATTCAAACCATTCTCCGTCGCGAAAACTATCCCGACCCTTACAATGCTCTGAAAGGACTTACACGCACAAATGAACAGATTAACGAAATATCCATCAGAGAATTTATTGAAACACTTGAAGTGGATGATACTGTTAAAGAAGAATTACGCAGAATAACACCAAGAAATTATACCGGAGTGTAGAAAGGTTTCGGGTTTCTCATTCCATTTTTCAAACTCACAGTCATTGATCATTGTTCTTTATTCTTTGTTCTAAAAAATATGTTCAACTTCTTCGGTTTATTAAAGCGGTTTTTACCGCCGTATAAAAAATATGTATTGCTGAGTTTGCTGATGAATCTGATCTCAACAGTATTCAGCCTCTTTTCATTTGTAGCAATCATACCGATACTGAATATTTTATTTGGTATTACTGAAAGTACTGCCGAATACATTCCATGGAACTTTTCCGACTCACTTTCGCATATTATAACTGCCATAAAAAACAACCTGTTGTTTCAGGTGGAAAACATCATACATGTTTCGGGTCAAAGCGCTTCGTTGCTGTATCTTGGCTTGTTTTTAGTAATAATGACAGCCTTGAAAGTAGGAACCTCATTTCTGGCATCGTATTATCTTGTACCAATTAGAACTGGAGTAGTGAAAGACTTGCGCAATAAACTTTACGAAAAAATTCTGCAACTTCCGCTGGGCTATTTTACCGAAGAACGCAAAGGTGATATAATTTCCCGCATTTCGGGCGATGTAAACGAGATAGAAGCTTCTATTATGAGTTCACTTGATATGGTAATAAAAAATCCGGTAATCATTCTGATCTATCTTATTGTATTATTTACCATGAGTTGGCAGTTAACCTTATTCGTAATTTTACTTTTACCTTTTAGCGGGTGGCTCATTGGCAGAATTGGCAGAAGTCTGAAAAGAAAATCGAATGCAGTTCAAGAGCAAACAGGCGAACTTATCTCCCAAATTGAAGAAACACTTGGCGGACTCAGAGTAGTGAAAGCATTTAATGCTGAAAATAAATTGCAAAAAAGATTTTCTTTGCTGAATGATAAAATTCGCAAAACTTTCAGCCGCATACACAACCGCTTCAATCTTGCTCATCCCGTTAGTGAACTTATGGGAACCGCAGTTATAGCTATACTGCTGTGGTTTGGTGGAGTTCTAATTCTTGGCAATAATGCTCCTATCAGCGCATCGGGCTTTATTTTTTATCTGGTAATATTTTACAGCATTATCAACCCATCCAAAGATTTATCGAAAGCATCGTACAGCATACAAAAAGGTATGGCTTCGCTCGGGAGGGTTGACAAAATTCTTGCAAGCGAAAATACAATAAAAGAACCTGATAATGCTGAAATTATAAACACTTTTTCCGACAAAATTGAATACCGGAATGTTTTTTTCAGATATCAGTCCGAATGGATTTTGAAAAACATTAATATTTCTATTAAAAAAGGTGAAACAGTTGCTTTTGTAGGTCAGTCAGGTTCAGGAAAATCAACTCTGGTTGATTTGGTACCCCGATTTTACGATGTTGAAGAAGGTGAAATTCTTATCGATGGGAAAAATATTAAAAATTTACACACCAAAGATATCAGGGCGCTTATTGGCAATGTTAATCAGGAAGCAATACTTTTTAACGATACTTTTTACAACAATATTACCTTTGGAGTAGAAAATGCAACACTCGAGAAAGTGATTGAAGCCGCAAAAATAGCAAATGCGCACGATTTTATAATGGCAACCGAGAACGGATATAATTCGAACATCGGCGACCGCGGAAACAAACTTTCAGGCGGACAGCGACAACGAATCAGTATTGCACGCGCAATTCTTAAAAATCCTCCCATTCTCATACTTGATGAAGCAACTTCTGCCCTCGATACCGAATCGGAAAGATTAGTGCAAGAAGCACTTGAAAACCTTATGCGAAACCGCACAACTATGGTAATTGCACATCGTCTGTCAACGGTAGTAAATGCCGATGAAATTTATGTGCTAAACGAAGGAAATATTGTTGAACATGGAAATCATGCCGAACTTATCAAAAAAGATGGAATATACAAAAAACTCTACGAAATGCAGTCATTTTGAAAAGAAACAAACACGCACAAAAAACAAACTCTTACAAATTCGACCATAAATCTTACAGTTTAACAAAAAAGCATTGTAAAAAATAAAATATTAATTATCTTTGCAAACACAATGCTTTGAGTTGACAAAAAATTTTAAACGTAATAGCTTTTTTCATCAGAGCGCTTGAAATCACACAGGCGCTCTTATTTTTTAAAGCAATGTCAAATTCGATAAGTTCCAAATCTAAAAAATATATTTTCAAATCAACTTTTTTCAAAAATCATGCAAAACATTAAATTTTACAGTGGAGAAAACATTCCTCTCGAATTACACAAAGTACGTATTGTACAAAAGTTAAACCTTGTTCCCATCGAACGCAGACTCGAAGCACTTTATGAAGGTGGTTTTAACACTTTTAGATTAAGCACCAAAGACGTTTTTCTGGACATGCTTACCGATTCGGGCACTAATGCCATGAGCGATAACCAACTTGCAGCAATGATGAATGCCGATGATGCTTATGCAGGATCGCAAAGTTTTGAACGTTTACTCAAGGCAGTGCAAGAAGTGCTAGGAAAAAAATATTTGTTACCTGTTCATCAAGGTCGTGCAGCTGAAAACATCATTTCACTTGCTTATGTCCGCAAAGGAAGTCTGATTCCAATGAACTATCACTTCACAACTGCCATGGCTCATATCACTGATAAAGGCGGACAAATAGCTGAATTACTTTACGATGAAGCTTATGTAGTAAACTCGGATCATCCTTTTAAAGGAAACATGAATATCGAGAAACTTGAAGAAGTTATCAATAATCACGGCGCTAAAAACATCCCGTTTATCCGCATGGAAGCTTCGACCAACCTTATTGGCGGACAGCCGTTCTCGGTGCAGAATATGCGCGATGTGCGTGCCCTTGCTGATAAATATGGCATCCGCGTGGTACTTGACTGCAGTTTGCTGGGAGAGAATGCTTATCTCGTACTGCAGCGCGAGGATGAATTTAAAAGTACCGACATGAAAACCGTGATACACGCCATAACATCACTGGCAGATTTGTGTTATTTTTCAGCAAGAAAAATATCTTCATCGCGCGGTGGAGGTATGTGTACTGACAATCCGGAAATTATCAAAGAACTTGAAGCGCTTGTTCCGCTTTACGAAGGTTTTACAACTTACGGAGGCATGTCGGTGCGCGAAATTGAAGCCATGGCAGTAGGTTTGTACGAGACGCTTGATGAAACCATGATCAGTCAAAGTCCGGCTTATATTAAATATCTTGTTGGCGAACTTGATAAAAAAGGAATTCCTGTAATAAAACCTGCAGGGGTTTTAGGAGTACACGTTGATGCCATGCAAGTGTGCGATCATATTCCACAACCACAATATCCGGCAGGAGCATTGGCAGCAGCGCTTTTTCTGATTTCAGGAATCCGCGGCATGGAGCGTGGCTCAATTTCGAACCAACGCGATGAATACGGCAACGAAACTTATGCCGATATGGAATTGCTTCGTTTGGCGGTACCTCGTCGCGTATTTACACTTTCGCAAATTTCGTATGTAATTGATCGTTTGAAGTGGTTGTACGATAATCGCAAACTGATTGGCGGCTTGAAATTCGTTTATGAACCACCTGTGCTTCGTTTCTTCATGGGAGGTCTGGAGCCTGTTAATGACTGGCCACAAAAACTGATTGCTAAGTTTAAAGAGGATTTTGGAGACAGTCTTTAAAAAATCCTAAAATCATCATAAAAATACTGACGATAAAACAACAACAAAAC
>CAYQWD010000152.1:0-6644 GCA_964420955.1 uncultured Paludibacter sp.
TATACAATTGATAATACGGATAAGGGTTGTTTTTCCCGCTCCGTTAGGTCCAAGCAGTCCGTAAACTGAATTTACGGGCACTTCAAGCGAAACACCATCGAGTGCACGATGTCCATCGTACTGTTTTACTACGTTTTTTACTTCGAGTAATGTCATGATTTAGTTGTAAATTGTAAAATGTTGAAATGAAAAATAATTCAAACGATTCAGGATAAAAATGTATTCTTAATAATTACCATATTGATTTTATGCAGCATTGACACAACCAAAACCGGATAATCCACTTCTTTTCAATTGGTATATTGGCTATTAACTCATTATCCAACCTTCCCCTCATCGGCAAAACTGTAAAATTTGCCTCTTGCAATAATGATATGATCGAGAAAACGAATATCCACAGCATTGCAGGCTTCTTTTACCCGCCGGGTAATTTTATCGTCTTCGCCACTTGGATAATTTTGTCCCGAAGGATGATTATGTGCAACGGCTACTGAAATAGCTGATTTTTCCAACGCGAGTTTCAGCAGTATTTTTAAATCCACCACGGTTTGTTGCATTCCTCCCTGTGTTAATCGTTTTGTTTCCAGCACTTTATTAGCGCCATCGAGCAAAGCTACCCAAAATTCTTCATGCTGTAAATCTATAAGAATTGGCTCGAAAAGTTCGTACAAGTCATGGCTAGATGATATTTTTTTTCGTTCAAGAACTTCCGACATTTTACGGCGTTTTGCCAGCTCGAGAGCAGCCATAATAGTAATAGCTTTAGCAGGACCAATTCCCTTGAAGCGTTTGCACATTTCGTTGATGCTCATGCGAGCAAGTTCGTTCAGGTTGTTGTGGCACTCGTTTAAAATTCTCCTCGAAAGTTCAACTGCCGATTCATCGGTATTGCCTGATCCAATCAGAATTGCAAGCAACTCGGCATCGGAAAGGCTTGCTGCGCCACGCGAAGCCATTTTTTCGCGCGGACGGTCATCTTCAGACCATTCGCGAATGGTTAATCGTTTTTCATCAGTTACCATAAAAACAGAAATTATTCATTAAGAAAAAGCTCAAAATGCTTCAGTGTTTTGAAAGTGCTTTAGCTGCCGACAATAATATGTACCAAACTATTATCAGACTGGAAGCTTCGAGCTGAAATGAGCCGATAAGCCCTGCTGCACCTGCTAAAAACACAATCTGCACTATATTTTTTTTATCTTTCAGTTTGTTAATTTTGAGTGAAAACATTGGCAATTCCGAAATTAGCAGCAAGGATGTAGCTGCAATAAATATTAGAATAAACCATTCGTTTACAGCCAGCATTTTATCGTGTGAGTAACCAATCCCTATCCAGAAAATAGCATTGGCTGGTGTAGGCATTCCGAGGAATGATGTTGTTTGACGCTCATCGATATTAAACTTCGCCAACCGCAAGGCAGAAAATACAGGGATGAGAAAACCGGCAAAAGCAACCCATGAAGGGAAAGTGCTTTCGCGCAGAAGTGAAAAAGCAACTGCTCCCGGCGCCATTCCAAAACTTATTACATCGGCAAGCGAATCCAATTCCTTTCCCATTGGCGAGTAAGCTTTCAGTATGCGTGCTGCAAAACCATCGAAAAAATCGAAAAGTGCAGCCAACAACACAAGGAACAAAACCATTTCGAAATTACTCTGAAAGGCAAAATATACTGCCATTGCTCCACAGAAAAGGTTCAGGCAGGTTATAAAGTTTGGTATGTGTTTTTTTATCATAATCAGTTTTTAAAATGCAGAAATGTTTATAGTCTTTTTAGTCATAATGATATTTACAGGCATATATAATTATGGTTTCATTCTTTACCTGATAAACTAATCTGTGTTCTCGGTCAATTCTTCTCGACCAAAAGCCTGTTAAATCATATTTCAATGCTTCGGGTTTTCCTTTTCCTTCAAAAGGAGTCTGTTGAATATCTTTTATTAATTCATTTATTTTTTTGAGCATTTTTATATCCTCAATTAACCATGAGGTATAATCTTCCCACGAATTTTTTGAAAACACTATTTTCATTTCGGGTCAATTAAATCTTTCGAAATGCTTTTTCCTTCGTTAATTTGTTCAATTGATTCGTAAAGACGGTTTGCATTTGGTTTTGAACGTAACAAATGTACCGTTTCTATAATGGAATTATATTCATCAAGCGAAATTAATACCGCTCCATTTCCGGTTCCTCTTTTTATAATAAGTGTTTCGTTGTAGTTCTCTACTTGGTCGAGGTATTTTTTTAATTCGGTTCTGAATTCTGTAAAATTAGCTGCTATCATAATTATGTACTTATTTAAGTAATTATTGAAGTACAAATATAGTATCTTTTTTATGAAATCAATAATTCATTGCGTTGAAATGTTTCAATAAAAAATGAATAATGAATAAAAATTGAAAGTAACGAGTAGTTTTATTCTTTATTTTTACTATCCATAAGTATTGTTACAGGTCCATTGTTTACGAGCGCAACTTTCATATCGGCTGCAAATGTACCGGTTTTTACTGCTTTTCCCAATTTTTCCGAAACCAATTTGCAAAAATGTTCGTAAAGCGGAATTGAAATTTCTGGTTTTGCAGCCCGGATATAGGACGGACGATTGCCTTTTTTTGTCATTGCATGAAGTGTAAACTGGCTTACTATCAGAATTTCACCATTTATGTCCAAAACCGAGCAATTCATTACGCCATTTTCATCATCGAAAATTCGCAGATTTACAACCTTTGCAGCCAACCATTCGCTGTCCGCAATTGTATCTGTTTCTTCAATTCCCACAAGAATTAATAGACCTTCCCTAATTGCCGATTTTATTTCAGCATTTATAGTTACTGATGCTTCTGAAACTCTTTGAATTACTAATCGCATGGATTTTAAGTAAAAACAAAAAGTGCAACTCATTTAGTTCGTTACACTTTTGTTTTATTTTAGGTTTAGTAAAATATTAACTTCATTTTTCAGGACTGGCAAATGTTTAATTATTATACTCCATACCTGTACATTTTCAATTTCATCGTATCCATGCGTAAGTTTATTTCTCGTATCAACAATTCTACGAGCGTTTGAAATTTCAATTTCAGGATTTTTTTTTAAAAGTTGGTTTAATGCTTCTCCTATTGTTATAAGGTTTCGTTCAACAGCATCCTGAAGCATATAATTTGAATTATATAACCCAAAATCATTTTTATTTCCGATATAAATTTCAATATTTTCAATTGCTAAAAGAATGTCATGCAGTATTTTCAAATCTTTATTGTCCATAAATTATCTGTTTAGTGGCATTTATTTCATTGATTAAATACGGATTTCGCAACGACCTTTCAGTAATTAAATCAACTTTGCGCTTTAGAAGAGTTTCTAATTCATCTTCAAGATTCCACAAATGCTCTCCGGCTTCAACTGGATCAAGACCATCTTTTAAGTTTACCAGAAAGTCAATATCGCTTGATTCTTTAAATCTATCAGAAATTGCAGAACCAAAAATATATGCTGATTTAATTTGATGTTTGTTCATCAATAAATGAATTTGAGGCAACAAGATTTGTATTGAATTGTGTAGCATGTTGTTTGAATGATATTTGTGCAAATATAATTAAAAATTTACTCTTCGGATTTGTATTCAAGGCTATCCAATTCTTCTTTCAGTTTCTTAGATAAACCTGCCACTACCAAATCGTACGAATGACGCATAAGCTCCATCATAAAATCTTTTGAAATCGATGGATGTACAAAAACTGAATTCCAGTGTTTTTTATTGAAATGATAGGCAGGAGTAATCGCTTCGAATTGCTCCCGAAGTTGAATGGCACGTTCGGGGTCGCATTTAAGGGCAATTTGAGTTTCGGGATTGTCTAAAGGCAACAAAGCAAACATCTTGCCCTGTACTTTAAAAACGAGAGAAAATTCATCGAAAGGGAAACATTCGGTTACGCCTTTCAGACTCAGACAGTATTCACGCAGGTCTTCGTAGTACATATTTTGAAGTATTATTGAACTCCAAAATTAATTATTTTTGTGAAAATACTACTTAAACCTGTATAAAATATCGTGGATTTGATTCTCTCACTTTATGAGGATGGTGGAGATTTACTTTTTCTATTGTTTCACAAAAAGTTTGGTATCGACTTTTCCATCAATTTCAACTTTTAAAAAATAAACACCCTTGGTAAGTTGAAATTCAGAAATTGAAAGCGTTTCTGTTTGAATTCCATTGTTTGTTACTGCTTTTTCAATCCGTCCGATATTTTCGCCTGAAATATTCAGAACATCTATATTTATTTTTGATGGATATTGAGAATCGAATGTAAAATTCAAATTTTCAGTAACCGGATTTGGCCAAATTTTTATTCCATTATTTTTCTGAAAATTCACATTTAATCCTGTATAAACCGAAGGTGGAGTAAGATATTGTCGAAAGAAATCGTAAACCGAACTTATAGCATTGCTTGTAGTAGGCACAGTATGACCTGTTCCGTAATTTGTGAGTGTTGAAGTTGTTACGCCCAATCCATCGAGTTTTGTTTTGAATTTCTGAATCTGATCCTGATAATAAAGAGCATCGGTTGTGTTGTAAAAGAAAAGTACAGGCGCTGTTGCAGCAGTTTCTGCAAGATAAGCCGAGCCTTGTTTTTCCCAAACTGCAAAGTTGTCTGCAAGTGTTCCCCATGCCCACGGACAGCGGGTTTCAAGGTTTGAATCACCATCGCCGGTGGCATTGTAAATTTGTGTAAAATCGAAAACACCTGAGCCAAGCGCCGCTACCTGAACATCGTCGGATACACCGATATGCAATCCGGCATTTTCAAAATCAGGTACAACACGGTCGCCAATTGCCATCGAACCTGCATCGGATCCTCGTGAAAAACCATAAATCCCAATTTTACCCGAAAGTCCCAGGTTTGCGCCAACTGTACGAAGCGTGCGCACGGCCGATTTCACTTTTTGTGCAGCATCGGGATTTACCTGATATGATTTGTAGGTGTCGTTTGCACCGCCGGTTGGTTTTCCGTTGCCCCACGGACAATATTTCGGATGATCGGCAATCGCCCAGGCAATGCCTGTGGCAGGCGCACCTTCAAGAATGCTATCATCAAATCCGGCAAGTGTATTTCCGAGATTCAGGCGTTGATGCTTGTTGGCAGTGCCGGCGTAACTGTTGCTGTAAGAGAAGGACAAAACAACCGGAACTTTTTCTTCTGCATTGGCAGGGTAAACTATGTCCATATAAAGCGAATCGCCTTCGGTGTACGATGCCGGATAATTGTAAACTTTGGGATTATCTTTAAAATATGCCACATCGCGCGCTATTCGGTAACCTTCAAATACGACATACGAACGATATTTCGAACAATTGGTCAGTCCGCAAAACGAACCGGAGTTAATTGCATCGTTTATACTGATAATATCGGCATTAATATTGGGTGTTTTTGCATTCGGATGAAAAGCATAATCGAGTTCAATAACCCGATAACCTTGTGCGAGTAACCATGCCACATCATCGGCGTTTGAGTTTTGTCCGAGTTTTTTTACTATCAGATTTTCAAGATAAACCACTGTAAGGTTATTCCCTATGGCATCTTTTAATTGCGTAGTTGGTTCGGTTGATGTAAAAACAATATTCCCTCCGGTAGCAATGCTTGTCCAGTTACCTGTAATAGCATTGGTTGCTACTGAATGGGATATGATTGCAACAAATGCAATTATTTGTTTTAGGAAAACAAAATTATTTCTTATGCAGTTCTGTTTTTTTGATTTCATAAGTTATTCAATGATAAATATTGATTTCGGAAATTGAATTTCATTTAAGGACGATTAAATTTAATTATTGTAGCTAAGTAAATGATAAAAAATTATACAGAAATTTATATATATTTGACATTCATGAAAATAGAACGATGATTTAACGGATTTTAAACACCCCTTTGGCGTGATGATTTCAGTTACTAATCTTAAGTTTATTTTTGCATTCATCATTTTATTGATTAGAATAGTTCGTTATGAAAAATATTATTGTGAACGCAAAGATGCGAAGATGCAAATACCCAAAGGAAAACTTTTAAGTTTTCCTCTTCGCGTCCATTATTTAAGAATCCCCTTTTTAATGATTTAATCAGTTTCCCGATAGCTATCAGGACAGCCAAGCCCTTGTTCCCGATGATGCTTCGGGATTGCATTCATTTTTTTGTCAAGTGCATATTTATTGTAATAATTTGTCAGGTAAAAGTGAGTTTTTTTCAATCAACTAATAAAAAAATCCTGTTTCTGTTAACCTTATCGGGGTCTGCTAAAAAACATCAAAAGTAGAAATACTTTTAAAATCCTTTGTTTATACTTCTGGAGGGGGTTGTGCAAAGAAAACTCCTCTGGAGTTTTTCAGCAAACCCTACTTATATTCGTAATTTTTTTCAGCTTTTGCTGCATCGGCCGTTGGTTCGCAAGTGTTCATTAATAAATGTCAAATCAATCAGGGTTTGCTAAACTTTTTCTACTTGCGCTTAAATTTCAAAAATTTCACATCGGGGTTGTAATCAAAAAGATTTAGCAAGAAAGTTCAAATTTTTTAGTTGTTGAACATTAAAAAAAACCACTATTGACCGATAAAAAATAGTTTGAATTAATTTTTTTAGCTTGTTAAATTCCTCACTA
>CAYQWD010000153.1:0-1232 GCA_964420955.1 uncultured Paludibacter sp.
TTATATTCTAAATATATTTATCTTACTTTTTAACCTGTCAGGCACAAACATACTGACAGGAAGCCTGAAAAATTAACCTTACAAGGCTTGAAAACCTGTCAGGATTTATTGAAAGTTCAATCTTTGAGTTCAACGTTTTTCTGAAATATAACTTTTCAAATTTCTAAATTTCTTTTTCAGTCATTTGTATACACTCGTTTTCCATTTTCCTTATTTCTTCAAAAGCACAATTTCTTTAAAAATTCTAAAACGCTTTCCGGTAATCACAACCTTCTTTCCATCGGTTGCATCCGTATGCTTTGTTTCCTTTAATAAGTTTGCCTTTATTACATTTGGGACAAATAGAGCCAATTATGCTATCTTGAGCAAGTGAATTATTTTTCATTGAACTATTGATTGAAATATCTTTTTTCACGTTATCAACAATTTCGGTTACCATAATTTTAAGTTCATCAATAAAAACCGCAGCTTCATAAGCTCCTTTTTCAATCAATCTCAGTTTTTTCTCCCATAAACCTGTAAGTTCTACCGATTTCAACAAATCCTCCTTGATAAATCCAATCAAATTTCTTCCGGTTTCAGTAGGAAAAATATTTTTCTTTTCCTTTCGGATATATGTACGTTTAAAAAGCGTTTCGATAATTGCTGCACGAGTCGATGGACGTCCGATTCCGTTTTCCTTCATCAAATCCCGCAATTCATCGTTATCGGCAAGCTTTCCGGCAGTTTCCATCGCCCTTAGCAGCGTAGCTTCGGTATATGGTTTGGGAGGCGAAGTCCATTTTTCTGCCAAAGAAGGTTCGTGCGGTCCACTTTCACCCTTATCGAACAGGGGAAGTGTTCGCTCTTCGTCCTCTGGTTTTGCATCGTTATCTGCAATTTCGCTACTATTATCTTCTTTTGCAAAAACTACTCTCCAACCCGGGTTCAAAATTTGTTTGCCACTAACTTTAAACTCAATTTCGGCAGCTTCGCCCAAAACTGTTGTTGTGGAAATTTTACATTCAGGATAAAAAGCAGCAATAAACCTGCGGGCAACCAAATCGAAAACTTTCTTTTCATTTTCGGATAAACCTGCAGGATGAACTCCTGTGGGAATAATGGCATGGTGGTCGGTTACTTTGGTATCGTTGAATATTTTTTTCGATTTTGGAAGTTTCTTATCCAACAAAGGAGCAATCAGATTCTCGTATGGCTTCAGACCTTTAATAATTCCCGGAATTTTTGGGTAT
>CAYQWD010000153.1:1242-2514 GCA_964420955.1 uncultured Paludibacter sp.
AAGCAAAGGTTTGGTCAATTGCTCATAAACTTTAATTCCTTTTAAAATTCCATGAACTTTCGGAAAAATATCCTCACTCAAAAAAGTGGTATCAACACGCGGATAAGTTGTATATTTTTTTTCGTAGAGCGATTGTATCAGTTTGAGAGTTTCATCGGCAGAAAAAGCAAATTTTCGGTTACATTCCACTTGAAGCGAAGTAAGATCGAACAGGCGAGGAGCCGATTCAGTACCTTTTTTTGTGCTGATATCGGTAACTGTAAAAAGTGAAGTTTTCACTTTTTCGAGCATTTCCATACCTTCTTCTTCAGTGGTAAATCTGCCTTTTGAAACGGAAAAAGTAGTATTCCGGTAAACGGTTTTTAGTTCCCAATAGGGTTCGGGTTTGAAATTATCAATTTCTTCCTGCCGTTTTACAATTAATGCCAATGTTGGAGTTTGAACCCTGCCTATTGATAGCACATTACGGTTTTGTGAAAATTTAATCGTATAAAGTCGTGTGGCGTTCATTCCCAGAAGCCAGTCGCCAATTGCGCGTGAAAGACCTGCCTCGTACAAGCTACGGTATTCGTCCTGACTTTTCAGATTTTTAAAACCTTCGCGTATTGCATCTTCGGTAAGCGATGAAATCCAAAGTCGTTTCACCGGACATTTGCATAATGATTTTTGAAGCACCCACCGCTGAATCAACTCTCCCTCCTGCCCTGCATCGCCGCAATTCACTACTTCATCAGCTTTAGACACAAGCGATTCGATAACCTTGAATTGCTTTTGTATTCCGCTATCATTGATAACTTTTATCCCAAAACGTGCTGGAATCATAGGTAATCGGCTCAAAGCCCAAGCTTTCCAGTCGGGTGTGTATTCATGCGGTTCGAGCAAACTACACAAATGTCCGAAGGTCCAGGTAACCTGATATCCGTTTCCTTCCATGTAGCCGTCTTTCCGTACTTTAGCGCCTATAACTAATGCTATGTCGCGCGCAACACTTGGTTTTTCGGCAATACAAACTATCATTTTTATTTATAACGTTCAAATTACAATTATTTCAAACCGGAAAACTGACACACAATTTGTATTGCAGATTTCCATTTCAATACAAAGTTACTTTATAAAACTGTTTCCTGAAAATGAATTTTTCTTTTTACAAATAATTTTAAAACAAAACCATTATTTAAAAAAGACAGATATTCTGAAATCTCGAAACAAAATTTCATCCTGTAAATTTATCCAAGTAAAAAAGGTTTATGATAAGGTAAAATTAAGCAAACG
>CAYQWD010000153.1:2535-2819 GCA_964420955.1 uncultured Paludibacter sp.
TGCTTAACATTTAGTATATTTGCAGCGCAGAAAATTCATTGCAAAATCTGCAAAAAGGCAAATTTATAATCATTTCATATTAAATTAATAAACAGAATAAAACACATATTTATGGAAGACTTAAATGCGATAGTTCAGCAAGTGGTTCAGGTATCACCCATCATGAAAGTATTCAGAATTGCACCTCTTGGTTGGGAATTACCCGACTTTAAGCCCGGACAGTTTGTTGCAATAGGCTTGCCTCCAACTGCAGGTAAATGCGCCGAGGCTACCGAAGAGCCTTT
>CAYQWD010000153.1:2829-6636 GCA_964420955.1 uncultured Paludibacter sp.
GAGCCAGATTCGGACAAACTTATTAAACGCGCCTATTCGGTAGCTTCTTCCAATCTGTCGAAAGATTATGTTGAGTTTTACATTACTTTGGTTCATTCGGGTGCACTTACTCCACGACTTTTCAACCTGAATATTGGCGATAAAATATGGCTTGGAAGCAAATTCGTTGGTATGTTTACCCTCGATCAGATTGAAGAAAACCAGAACATTATTCTGATTGGTACCGGAACCGGAGTTGCCCCATATATGAGTATGTTAAGAACTGACGCACTTCACCGCAAAGGAAATATAGTCGTAATTCATGGTGCATCAAACTCGTGGGATTTAGGTTATTCTTCGGAACTTAACCTGTTGCAAGTTTTATCACCAAAATTCCGATACATTCCTACCATTACCTTCCCCGAACGCGAGTTTGTTCCATGGTCAGGTCGCACACAATTTATTCATGAAATTTGGCAGGAAGGCGCCATCGAAAAACTATGGGGATTTAAACCGACAGCAGAAAATACGCATATTTTCCTCTGTGGCAACCCACGTATGGTTAACGGTATGATTGAAGAACTTGAAAAAGAAGGCTTCAAAGAACATACCCGCAAAGAAGTTGGACAGATTCACGTTGAAAAATTCAATTAGAAAAAGATAAGCCTGCTCAGAATATATTAAAAAGGGAAATCCATCGTGGATTTCCCTTTTTTAAGTATAAATACTTTGTTAAACACCAAGCGATGCGCGTGCAGCATCCACTTTTATATTTGCAATGGTATTGGCAGCATCGTAATCGGCACGGGTTTTCATCTCGCCGCGCACTTCAATGTAAAATTTGATTTTTGGCTCTGTGCCTGAAGGGCGAACTGAAATTTTTGTTCCATCCTCGGTAAAATACTGAAGAACATTGGAATTGGCCGGCATATTCAAATCAATAATTTCGCCTGTAGAAACATTGGTCATTTTCAGAGTTTGGTAATCCTTAATAATTTTCACAGGCGAACCTGCAAGTTCTTTGGGTGGATTCGTGCGGAAATCTTTCATAATCTTTGCAATTTCTTCAGCTCCTGTTTTTCCTTTGCGAACCACAGAAATTCCCTTTTCTTTTCCAAATCCAAATTCAAGATAAATATCTTGAATCAATTCAAACATTGTTTTTCCATTGTCTTTTGCCCATGCAGCAATTTCAGCCATCAATGCACACGACGAAACAGCATCTTTATCACGTACGAAAGTTTCGGGCAGAAAACCATAGCTTTCTTCTCCGCCACCTATATACTCTTTCTGCCCTTCATTATCACGTATTACGGCAGCTATCCATTTAAATCCCGTGTAACAATCGAAACACTCAACTCCAAATTTTTCGGCTACTTGTTTAATAACTTCTGTTGTTACTATAGTTTTTACAACAAATTGCTTTCCGTTAAGTTTACCTAATTCACTCCATCGGCGCACTAAATAATAAACAAAAATCAATGCCGTTTGATTGCCGTTTACTAAAATCCATTCACCCTTATCATCTTTCACTGCTATTCCCATGCGGTCAGAGTCAGGGTCGGAAGCCATAACAATATCAGCATCTGTTTCCTGGGCTTTTTTTACAGCCATTTCAAGCGCTGCAGGTTCTTCGGGATTGGGCGAAATAACTGTTGGAAAATTTCCGCTCACTACATCCTGCTCGGGAACATTTATGATATTTGTAAATCCATACTCGCTGAGTGTACGGGGAATCATTGTAACACCTGTGCCATGTATGGGAGTATAAACTATTTTTAAATCTTTATTTCGAGCAATTGCTTCGGGCGACAAAACAAGGGTTTTTATTTTTTCAATGTAAATCTTGTCAATTTCCTCCCCGATTATTTCAATTAATGCCGGATTTCCCTTAAATTTAATATCAGCAACATCTTTAATTTTTTCTACTTCGGCAATTACATTTACATCGTGGGGCGATATCATTTGTGCACCATCGTTCCAATAAGCCTTATAACCGTTGTATTCTTTCGGATTGTGTGATGCAGTGAGAATAATTCCACTCTGACAACCCTTATGACGTATGGTAAAAGAAATTTCAGGAGTCGGTCGCATATCTTCGAAAAGATAAACTTTTATACCATTTGCCGAAAAAATATCCGCTGAAATTTCAGCAAATTTACGGCTATTGTTCCTACAATCGTGCCCAATGACTACACTTATTTGTGGTACATCGGGGAATTGCGCTTTCAGATAATTACTCAAGCCCTGTGTGGCAGCTCCAACTGTATAAATATTCATTCGGTTGGTTCCTGCGCCCATAATTCCGCGCAATCCACCTGTTCCAAATTCCAAATCGCGATAAAACGATTCGATGAGTTCGGTTTTATCCTCCGCATCGAGCATTTTTTGTACTTCAGCCTTAGTTTGGGCATTATAATTACCTGTGAGCCATATTTGTGCTCTTGTTATTACTTCGTTTAGCAATGTGTTGTTATCCATAATTTTTTTTAAAAAAAAAGACTAATTTTCGAACTCTAAATTACAAAATACATTTTTATAAGCCAAGTTCATTTTTAAAATAATTGATTGTTTTTATCAAACCTTCGTCGAGTTGAACAGATGGCTTCCAATTATCGAGCATTGCTGCTGCTTTGGAAATATCTGGCTGGCGTTGCTTCGGATCATCATCGGGCAATGGTTTGTAAATTATTTTGGATTTTGTTCCGGTTAATTCAATAATTTTTGCAGCCAGTTCAAACATCGAAAATTCATTGGGATTGCCCAAATTCACCGGACCGGTTATTATATCTGCCGTTGCCATCATTCTAATCATACCTTCCAATAAATCATCGACATACTGAAAACTGCGTGTCTGATTTCCATTACCAAATATTGTAATGTTTTCACCCTTGAGCGCCTGTACAATAAAATTAGAAATCACACGTCCATCGTTAGGATGCATACGCGGTCCGTAAGTATTAAAAATTCGAACAATTTTTATTTTAACACCATTCTGACGGTGATAATCCATAAAAAGCGTTTCTGCACAGCGTTTTCCTTCATCGTAACAGGATCGGACTCCGATGGGATTTACATTTCCCCAATACTCTTCCGGTTGGGGATGCACCTGCGGGTCGCCATAAACTTCGCTGGTTGATGCCTGCAGAATTTTTGCTTTCAAACGTTTTGCCAAACCAAGCATGTTTATTGCTCCCATAACCGATGTTTTTACTGTTTTTATGGCATTGTACTGGTAATGTACGGGCGAAGCAGGACAGGCAAGATTGTAAATCTCATCCACTTCGGCCATATAAGGCGTGGTTATGTCATGACGTACAAATTCAAAATATGGATGAGAAAGATTATGTTCTATGTTTTTACGTCGTCCTGTAAAAAAATTATCCAGACAGATCACTTCATGTCCTTCGCTTAATAAACGATCGGATAAGTGCGATCCGATAAAGCCGGCGCCTCCTGTTATTAAAATTCTACTCATTTTTGTATAATTGTTACCTTATTTTATTTTTTTATTTTTCAGGTTTCATCTTAATAATGCAATTCATTTAAACTTTTGATTAATAAGCTTAAAGCATGAATTTATTGTTAAATATATGTCTTGATAAATGCATATTATCAGTTTCAAACTCTTTATTTATCAAACAGAAAGTATTTAAAGAACTGCTTGAAACTTAGCCAAACTGAAAATTACCCGAAAAAAATATTCAAAATCACTACTGACCGATAAAAATAGTTTGAATTATTTTTATTAGCTTGTTAGATTCCTCACTATGCTCGGAATGACGGACAATCAATAAGTTAGGTTTTTTGGAGGAGGTAAGTTGGCGG
>CAYQWD010000154.1:0-2160 GCA_964420955.1 uncultured Paludibacter sp.
CGCCAACCTACCTCCTCCCAACCATAATCAATACAAAGCATTGTCATTCAGAGCGCAGCGTAGAATCTCAGATGTTTAGTCGATTAGAAGTGATTATTTTTATATTTTTTTTACTATTCGGTTCATATTTTATACTCAGTATAATATAAATTGGCACATTGTTCTATTGAAAAATGCGAAAAATATATCTGTTTTATCAGTTTTTTATTAATTATATTTTTATTTTTGGTAAATTCAAGCATTATGTTACATAAGGAAGTTGCTGAAAAATCAGCAGTTATATATCCAACACCCGAGTTTTTCAAGTCAATTGCCCCACTTGTTGGCGTACTTATTATTGGAATTCCAAAATACAAAGCTTCAATCAAAGTCAAAGGCATTCCTTCAGATAATGATGACAAGCAAAAAGCATCGGAAACGGAATAGTAATCTGCCACATTTGATTTTTCACCCAGAAAAAAAATATTTTTATTTGATTTTAATTTCAATTCATTTCCAAGCTTTGAATCAAAACCATTTCCGATTATTAATAAAATTGCGTTTGTATTTGATTGAATATATTTATTAAATGCATCTATCAGCATTGTATGATTTTTTATTTCATTACATCGGGCAACATTTAAAAACACCAATGTATTAACATCCTTCTTATACATTTCAATTTCACTAACAACTTCTGAATGTTTATCTGAAAGTTTCATTGGTTTTCTCCCATTCACAATTATCCCGTTTGAATGAAAATTATAACATTGATAAAATGACTCTTCGTTTCTTGCTGAAATTGTATATATTCTGACTAATTTTCTATAAATAAATCTTTGCATAAACAATGGAAACGCCACATTGTTCTTATGTATAAATGCATCGCAATGTAAAGTTTGTATGTACTTTGGTTTTCTGTTAAATAAAATTGAAAGAAAAACTATAAATAGTGAAATTTCTGAATGAAGATGGACAACATCGGGCTTATTTTTTTTTATTAATAAAGTATTGATAATCAATATTTTGAAAAATAAATTTAAAAAAAATTCAATAAAAATAATTTGATTTGACTATAAAATAATCCAAATTTTGATTTAATATATTTGCAATTTTTATAAGTTACCTTTGATGTTAATTCTGAAAGATAAAATAAGTCTGATATTGGATTTTTAATTCTAAAAGTTAATAGCATTACATCATTTATTCCATTATTCTCGGCAATTTCATTAGATAGATCAACAACAAATCTCTCAGCGCCACCCGATCCCAAATTTGGTATTACTTGTAACACTTTCATACTTTAAAAATTAAAATCCACATTTTCAAAATTATCATGTTTTTATAAATTTTGAGGTTTTAATATTATCTTCAAACTGAACTGCAACAAAGTATACTCCATTGTTTAAAAATTTCAAATTAATACTCTCCTGATAATTGTTATGATAAACTATTTTGCCGGTAATATCATAAATAGTAAAATGTTTAAATTCATCATTTGTATTAATTGTAAGTATTTGGTTATTAAAACTTACAGAAAATTCTTTTTTCTTTTTAATCTGAGTATCAGATGATACTTTTATTTTTTCCAGTTCGTCAATTTTTTGAGCTGAAATAATCATCGCTGTATCCAGAAAATTGCCATGATCCTTACCTTCAAGTTCGATGAAATTTATATTATTATTACCCAAATATGATAATTTTTCTACAATTTCTTTATTTTGGGCATATCTTCCTGCCATTTCCAAATTTCTATCGCCGATAAAAAAAACAGAATTAACAGATGTCTTTCTTATAAAACTTAGCGGTGCAAATTCATCTATAAATTTATTATCGGAATTTACATTTAAACCTCTTTCGGCCATAACCTGAAAATGAGTTGTCATTTGTCCGCTATATGAAAAAAAACCTGCTAACGAATCAGGATCGATACCATATTTTAAAAGATATTTTTTATTCAATAATATCATTGATGCCAAATAAGCGCCTGCCGAATACCCTGAAAGATAAATTCTTTTTTCACTTCCACCAAATTCTTTTATGTTTTTAAATGTCCATGCAACAGCTTCTGCTGCATCTTCAATATACGTAGGACATTTTGAAACAGGAGAAAGTCGGTAATTTGGCGAAACAATAATTAATGAACCACTTTCACCAGCATAGCTAGAAACAAGCTCCCAC
>CAYQWD010000154.1:2170-6604 GCA_964420955.1 uncultured Paludibacter sp.
TCTCTCCTGCGATTAAGCCTCCTCCATGTAAGTATATAATTGTAGGAAGATTTGATTTATTTAATGGATAGGCGATATCGAGCTTATTATAAAATTGTTTTACTGGATCAGACTTAGCGGTTGAATCAGCATACAATATTCCTCTTTTAATTTCAATTTGAGAAAATAAATTATTAATTTGGAGTATTATTGAAAATAATAAAATTGAAATTTTCAATGCTTTTGAAAGTAAATTCGTAGTTTTCATTTCTTATAATTATTTATGAATGAAATTTCTCTTAAAATTTATCTCTAAAAAATATTTCAGGAATCTTGATAAAAATTTTAATTTTTATTTCTGCAAATTATTTTTAACACACTTATAATCAGACAATAGATTATCAGCAATTTTATCCCATGTGTATTCTTCTTCATAATATTTTTTTTTGATATTAGCTTGAAAGCTATTAACCAAATTTTTATCCTCAAGAAGTAATTTTATAGATTCATATATAGCCATTTCACTTTTAGGTTGAATTAATAATCCTGTGATATTATTTTCAACATATTCACTTAAACCTCCTACATTTGTAGCAATTACCGGTTTACAAAAAGTAAAAGCCGACATCACAACACCGCTTTGTGTGGCATCGGTATAAGGGCAAATTACAAATAACGAATTTTTGATTAATCCTGTAAGCTCATTAACCGTGATATATCTGTTAATAAACCGAATATAATCTGTATTAATATATTCATTAATTTCGAAATGAAAATTTCCGCTACCTGCAATTATAAGCTTTGTTTTTGGAAACAAGTCATGTACTTTTTTCATTGCAGGCAATAAATATTCAATACCCTTATAGGGTGAAATTCGTCCAAAAAATAAAATGTATTCATTTTCCACTGCCTCATTCATTTCAAACTCATTCAGAAAAGAATATACTCCTAATCTGCTTTCAAAAATATTTTTCTTAAACAAATTATTCTGTTCAATAAATAATTGTTTCTGACTGCGGTTCAAAATTATAAAATTATTTAGCAACTTAAAAGCTACTTTCCTGTATATTCTTTCTCTTAATACATTTTCTCCACTATGTGTAAAAGGATCGTGAACTGTTAGTACAATTTTTTTTCTGAAAATGTAATAAATAAACTCAGGATATTGAAGATTATATGTTATGTGAATAATATCCGGATTTATTTTAATAAGTTTTAAAACAACTTTAATACTGAGAATGAAATTTCTCAGGTTAAAACCTGTTTTATCAATACGATTAATTATGAATGTTTTTTTTAAATTGATAAATTTATCATATCTACTTATCTCAGGATAAATTTCTGAAGGAAAAATCCCAGCTTTGGGATATTGACTTTTTATATTAATTGCCGTTGAATTTAATGAATAAGGGCTCAAATCTAAAAAGTAAAACACATCGATTTTATCATTTAAATTCTTTATTAGTGACAAATCAACATCTGTAAAATATGGAGCCGATAAATACACAAGTTTCATGAAATTACTTTACTTTTAATATATTTTTGTTTTAAAACCATGAATAAAACAACAAAAAGAAATATTGAAAATAATATTCTAATGTAAATAGCAATATCAGAGGGCATAAGCATACAAACTGTAAAAGCTACTATTAACAGACCAAAATCTTTTACAGTTTCTAAAATTGAAAATCTCTCGGGTAATGATTTTTGAAAATAATAATAGTGATAGGTCATGTTAATAACAGAGATAATAATATAACCTTTTGAAACAGATTCAGCCCCAAACTTGCTAAAGTACCATAATATAGGAACAGATATCAGAGAATATACAATGGAAAGCTTTGCGAGTAAATTTTGTTTATCCATTGCACCGAATACCGAACCAAAAAACCAAAATATTGAAAACAAAACTACGTACCAGCACTGATAAGCCATGATTAATCCGGTTGCACTATATTCATTACCATACAATAAAACTACAACTTCATTTCTGAAAAATGTAACAATAACTGCACAAAAAACTCCCAAATAAATTAAAAATTGAAACGAAATACGAACTTTATTCTGAAATACTTTTTTATCCAAAATAAAATGCTTGGATAATTCAGGAAACAAAGCCGACATTGCTGCTGAAATCATAAGTGTTAGCGGCACTAACAATTTATTAGCAGTATTAAAAAAAGCCACTTCTTGTGGACCTGAATAATAGTCAAGAAATAATACAGGAAGTTGAGTTGTAAATAATGTAAAAACAGAAAGAATAAAATATGGAAAACTCTCCTTTATAAGGTTATTGACATTTGATTTTAACTGATTTTTCTCACAAAAATTCCCTGTAAAAAACTTGTATTTCTTTAAATTAAAATAATAAAAAACCAACTTAACTACTTGAACTGTTACTATTACAATTAAAATTAAGTCCAAATCAAGATATTTTACTGGTAAAAGTAAATATGCCGATAAAATAAGACCCGATGCAACTACATTAATATAACCGGTAAATTCCATCCGCTGCATACCAAATGCAACATTTTGAAATGCATCCCATCCTGACATGGTTATCATGTATAAAACCATTAAAATCAACACTAAAAAGGAATACTCCTTGTTAATGTATGTGCTATAAAACACCAATATTACAGTAGAAGTTATTAGTCCGATAATTCGGGCGATAATTGAAATATGCAAATAAAATTTAGAATTGTTCTGGTTTCTGGCTATTGATCGTATTACAATCTGTTGCAGACCTAAAGAAGAAATAGTATAAAAAATACTCATTGTGGTTATTATTACTCCATAATCACCATAATGCACGGGTTTAAGTGTCCTGGCTAAATAAATATTAATAAATAAACCAAGAATATTGACAATAATATTACTTAAAGTAAGAACAGAAAAGTTTTTTAAAAAACTGGTACTTTTATGCTCCATTTAAAAAATTATATAGTATTTATACATTTTCTGAAAACTTAAATTTAAATCTTCTTCCTGTTTCGAAAAAAATAAACAAGAAATGATTTAAAAAATTCTGATATATTGATATATTTTTTATTTTCCACAAAAATATTTTTCAGTAAAGCAATCCATGTTTCTGACACATAATCCAATGATAAAATATGAATACGTCGGCTAAAATAATAATTGTCAAGTTTGCTTAAAAGTTCAAGTCTTATTATATTATCCAAGAAACTTATATCTTCTGTTGTTTTAAGAAATGACTTAATCCAATGTGTGGCCTTTTCTAATGCAATTAACTTCAATTTACTCGATCCGGTTGAGGTTATAGTATGTTGCGTTGTCCGGTAATTGAATACAGGTAAATTAGTATTGGCTATTCCACCTTCCGAAGCAGCCATATAGGCTGTTATATCATCCGAATACCATGCTAAGGGTAACTTATAAAAGCCTTTGTTTTTTCTTAAAACTGAGGTTTTATAAACAAAATCAGAAACATATTGAATTCTTTGATCCTTTATACGCTCATTCATTAAATCAAAAACAGATTCTATTTCGGGACGAGGTTCGCTTAATCTTAGAATTTTCCCATTCTCATCTATTAACTTCGATCTACAATGGTAAATATTTAAGTTAGGAAATTTATTAATCAGAGAATTAAATTCAGTTAAATAGTTAACATCCAAAACGTCATCGTCTCCTAATAAAACAAAGTATTCCCCCTGCGCAAATGATAGACATTTATTCCAATTATCAACAACATTTTCAGCTCCTGTGTTTATTGAATTTTCGTAATAATTTATACGTGAATCAGAAAAAGTAAACACAATTGATTTGATATCATCCGGAGAATTGTCATTAATTATAATTAGCTCAAAATCTGTAAAATCCTGCATAAGAACAGAAAAGATGCATTCTTTTAAAAAAAGTGATTTATAAGCTGGTATTCCTATTGAAAATCTCATAACACTAATTTACAGGATTATCTTTCATCATTTCTAACTCTGCAGGGACTGAAACTTCAGTCTTGAATTTAATTACTTGAATAAGAGCCATAAAAATACCAATCAAGACAGAAAATTCGACATACATCCACCCATAAATTAATTCAGCAAAAATTGAATAGAATTTAAATAAAATGGCAGTAACCATAAAGCATCCTATCCCATAAATCATAATAATTTCTATTTTAAAACTTTCGAAAAAATCATTTGAAATATTGAATCTTCTGAATGCTTTAAAAATATAATAATATCTGAAAGAATAAATAATAATACCAATTATTCCATAAATTGAAATTGAGCCCAATAATTGTACATCAGCAGCAGCAAAATTATCAAGATTTTCATACGATAATGCAAAAAATCCTGCTCCAAAAATTGGATTAAGTATAAAATAAAATAACATAACAGGTACCCATTCAAATCTCATATCTGCCGATGTATCCTGAACGCTTCCTGTAAATGATTTAGAAGTAAATATTAATGTATCAATAATTCC
>CAYQWD010000155.1:0-989 GCA_964420955.1 uncultured Paludibacter sp.
ACAAATGGATTAGCAAATTTTTCAACATACTCTTTCACTTTTAACTGGCGCATTGCATCCTGGTCTTCAGCTTCCATTATTTCTTTGCGGAAAATAATATTCGCAGCACCTTCTGGTCCCATAACAGCAATTTCAGCGCTTGGCCAAGCAAACACGAAATCAGCCCCAAGATGTCGCGAGTTCATAGCAATATAACCACCACCGTAAGCTTTGCGCAGAATAACAGTAATTTTGGGAACAGTAGCTTCGGAGTAAGCATAAAGCATTTTAGCGCCATGGCGAATTACACCAGCATGTTCCTGATCGACACCGGGCAAATAACCTGGCATATCTTCCAGAGTAATAATGGGAATATTGAAAGCATCGCAAAAACGAATAAATCGGGCTGCTTTGTCCGAAGCATCGCAATCGAGCACACCGGCAAGATACATGGGCTGATTAGCTACAAAACCCATAGTATCGCCATTTAATCGTCCGAAACCAATTACGATATTGGGAGCCCACAATTCCTGTACTTCAAAAAATTTGGAGTCATCGGCTAATGCGAAAATTATTTCACGAACATCGTAAGGTTGTTTTGGATCAGAAGGAATAATTTTTTCAATATTCTTTCTGAATGCTGGTTTTGATGGTTTAACACGTGCAGCCTTATGTTGATTACTGTGCGGAATAAGTGAAATAAGTTCTTTTATCTGATTCAAACATTGTTTTTCGGTAAGTGCATAAAAATGTGCATTACCTGTAATTTCGGCATGCACCCGAGCTCCTCCAAGATCTTCCTGCGATATTTTTTCACCAAGAACAGTTTCAATAACATTTGGACCTGTTATAAACATTTTGGAAATATTTTCGACAACAAAAACGAAATCAGTTAGAGCGGGTGAATATACAGCGCCACCGGCACATGGACCTAAAATTACAGAAATTTGCGGTATTACCCCGGAAGCCATAGTATTACGATAAAAAATCTCTCCATAACCGGCCAAAGC
>CAYQWD010000155.1:999-2124 GCA_964420955.1 uncultured Paludibacter sp.
ATTCCTTCCTGAATACGAGCTCCCCCCGAGTCATTAATTCCAATACAAGGAACTTTCATTTTCAAGGCATGATCCATAATTTTTGTAATTTTACGGGCGTGCTTTAATCCAAGTGAACCTCCCATCACTGTAAAATCCTGGGCATAAATACAAACCGGAGCGCCATTGATATTTCCAGTACCGGTAATAACGCCATCGCCCGGCAATTCTTTATTGTCCATACCAAAGTTGGTTTCTTCGTGCTGAACAAACAAATCGTAATGCCAAAATTCGTTCGCGGGCAGTCATTTTACCCATGGCTACCTGTTTTTCTATGGCTTTGTCGCCTCCGCCCTTTTCAATAATTGCCTTTTTCTGGCGTAATGCCAGGATGTTTTTCTTTAATGTCATAATTCGTTGTTTGGTTGAATTAAATCTTGTAATAAATAATATTCAGTTTGATAACAAACAAACCGGCTACAAAAATAGCACTAATTTTGCAATAGTGTGCAATTTTTGAATTGTTGAATTATCAAATAATTGATAATTGTTTCTTTTTTAGGAACTTAAACGTTTTTTTGCGACATGAATTGAAACCCTGAGTAAAATCTTCGGGCGATATAAATTCAAGGTAAGCTTGTAATTCAGGAATCAAAGCAGGCTCTCTTTCA
Source organism: uncultured Paludibacter sp. (assembly GCA_964420955.1). Classification (GTDB taxonomy): domain Bacteria; phylum Bacteroidota; class Bacteroidia; order Bacteroidales; family Paludibacteraceae; genus Paludibacter. The sequence continues at coordinate 1,650 of CAYQWD010000155.1, forward strand.
CAAAGTCGTGTAATGATTTTCATCGAAAGTACCTGATGCGAAACATCGGACTTAATCAGAATCATACGGTTGTATAAAAAATTTAGAGTCGGAGTATCAAGTTGCCAGCCGGTATAAAGATTATTGAAGATGGACAGAAGTGAACGCAGTGTACCGTTATGTTTTTCGGATAAAAACATTTGTTGAATTTTATTTATATGCTTTTTTGTGAACCATTCAGGTTTAACACGACTGATTTTGTCACAAACCCAACCTGCCCGCCAAGAAATCGTTTTATTACTATCGAAAATCAATTCAAACAGCTGTTCAAAAAATTCAGGCTCTTCGATAATTTGATTCGCTATGGAATCGGCATATTTTATTGTTAAGGGATTATTGAGTAAATTTTTCAGATCCATGGTGTTTATTTTAATCAGCAAAAAATAATATCTGTAATTACCTTTAATCCTGCTCGTTGATTGAGCGATTCCTTAAT
>CAYQWD010000155.1:2134-6571 GCA_964420955.1 uncultured Paludibacter sp.
CGAAAGGTATAAATCATGCCGTAAAACTGCCGAATTTAAAGTTACATACAAAACTCCTTTTCTAATTTCGAGTTTTGTAGTATATTGCATAATTGTATCACCCAGCACTTTTGGCCATGCATCAATAAGTCTTTTTTCAGCCAGTTTCCTATCGAGTTTATTTGTTCGGAGCACCTGATCGATAACAAATGAAAGAAGTTCTGTATTGCGACGACGCATATTTGGTAAGCAAAAAATAAAAAAAAACTGATTAATTTCTCAACTTCAACACTTGCCCCACACGTGGACCCTGATTAAGTGGCATATTGTTAATTTCATAAAGATTGCGAAGCAGAATTGCATATTCCTGTGAAATAAGATTCATGGTTTCTCCCTCCTTAACTTCATGAAGTGGATATTGTTTTTGTGCAATGCGTTTTTTTGTTTGCAGATAAACTTTTTCGCCGGGTTTGAGCACTGCGCCCGGTTGAACATCGTTAAATTTAAGAATTCTGTTTTCATTCATATTAAATTCATCGGCAATACTACCCCAAGTATCACCTTCAACAGCTACAACATACCGAACATTATTATTTCTCATCACAGTATGCTTTGAGTAAGGATTTACATATCCCATAGTTCCTTGTTGTTTTGTTGCGGGCTTAATAACTGCATTCAATCCTTCGTTTCTGTTTTGTATGTTATCATACTTATGTAACCCATAATTATCGATGAGCGAAATGAGTTTATACGCATACGTGGCATCAGTGGCGTATCCGGCTTTTTTTAGTCCGTGTGCCCAACCTTCATAATCGGTACGGTCAAGTTCAAAGAGCGAAGCATACCGCGGACGGTTTTTGATAAACTCCGAGTGATCCTGATATGACTCGAGAACTGAACCATATTTACGGAAACATTCATCCTTTTTATCATCGGTGTATTTTACGGACTCTCCTTTCCATTCTGAACATTTTATTCCAAAATGATTGTTAGCGTTTATTGCAAGCCAACTTTTTCCGGCCGATGACTCGAGTAAACCCTGTGCAAGAATAATACTTGCGGGTATGCCGTATTCCGACTGCTGTTTTTGTGCTGTTTGTGCATATTGTTCGATATAATCGATATAATTCTTGCTTAGTGTTTGTGAAAATAGACTTTTGCTGTAAAATGACAGCACAATGAAAATAATAATAGTGAAATTGACTTTCTTCATAAGGGATTATTTATGTTGTTTTTCATCACAAAATTAAAACTTATTCTCAAAAAAAACGGATATAAGAATATTATTTTATATTTTTGTTGAAAGGTTTAAAAATTAATAACTACAATATAGCTGAATAAAAATATCAATAATTTAAAAATGCAAAGAAAAATCATTGAAACAGTAATATACGAATACACTACCGAAGAACTCTCTGACGAATATCTTCAACTTATCGAAAAAGCAAAAGATCAACTGCCAAAAGCATGGGCGCCCTATTCAGGATTTCATGTAGGAGCTGCAGTTTTGCTGGAAAACAATAATACATATGCGGCAAGCAATCAGGAAAACTCTGCGTATCCCTCAGGATTATGCGCTGAACGCACTGCTATATTTTTTGCTAACGCACAAGAACCGGATATTCCTGTGAAAGCCATTGCTATAACTGCTTTTACAAATGGTAATTTACTTAACAATCCGATAACTCCATGTGGAAGTTGCAGACAGGTACTGCTTGAAACAGAGCAACGATATGGTAAAAACATTACTGTAATACTCTATGGAACTAAAAAAACGCAGGTTATAGGAAGTATTAAACAACTTTTACCGCTTTGTTTCGAAAAAAGCAGTTTAATTAACATAACCGATTAAAAAAGTTTAATTTTATTGTGCTTTACATTTATTTTGCAGTGTATTTCGTATATTGCAGAAAAATAAATTTCTTGCATAATTTCAATCAAATTTTAGAAATACACTGACGAATTATTTGATTTATATAATTGATTATATGAATCATAAATAAAAATACGCTTTATATAATTGTTAAATTAAAAAAACACTTCATATATATGAAGAAGAAAAAGTTTTCGAAGGAATACGCTTTCAGAAAAGGTTCATTATCTGTCTTATGGAATCTTATCAGCACACCGCTTGGGCTTGCGGAATGGTTTGCAGACAATGTACTAGCATCAGATAATAAATATTCCTTTGTATGGGATAAAAATTCAGAAACTGCATTCATCGTTCAAACCAAGCAGAACTCACATATCAGAATGCAATGGGAGGAAGATACCAATACGGAATATTATTTTGAAATGCGGATTGAGAGTGAACCCATAACCGGAGACATTGGTTTAGTGGTAACCGATTTTGCAAAAGAAGATGAAATTGAAGATTCAAAATTGCTTTGGGACCACCAGATAGAAAACCTGCGCAGAAAAACGGGCTTATAAATCAAAACCTCACTGAATCATTTTTTTCAAATAAATTTCAAAAAAATTTTTATTTAACTCAGAATTTAAAATTTTCAAAGGATTGCAACAAAAAAAAATTGTTTGGCAATCCTTCAGTTTTTCTGGCTATGTGCATTTTATAAAAATTGGGAGATATATTTCCCATCGTTTAAGTTTTTTAAAGTAACTTTGCAGCATAATTTGTAAGTAATCAGATTCAAAGTTTTCATTTTTAATATGCTGTTAATCAAACGGCAAATCGATTTTTAACACAGCATATCTTTTTTTAATAAATGCTAAAAAAAATAGACATATATCTGTTTAAGCGATTTATATTACTGCTTGTCATGACATTCATGATTTGTCTTTTTATATTGCTTATGCAGTTTTTATGGAAACATTTCGAAGACCTCGTCGGTAAAGGTATCGGACTAAATGTTTTGGCAGAGTTTTTTATTTATGCTATTTTTTCGCTGGTACCACTTTCATTACCCTTAGCAATATTGCTTGCATCGTTGATGACTTTTGGAAATCTGGGCGAAAATTTTGAACTGACTGCCATGAAAGCTTCAGGCATTTCTCTTTTCAGAATCATCAGACCATTGATTGTTTTAATTACACTTGTAAGTATTGGCGCTTTTTATTTTTCGAATACTGTATTGCCTGTTTCCCAAAAAAAACTCTGGACTCTTATTTTTTCCCTTAAACAAAAATCACCCGAGCTTGAAATCCCTGCCGGAGAATTTTATACAGGCATAAATGGATATAATATATACGTGAGGGAAAAAGAAGACCGTTTGTTGAAAGATTTGATGATTTACGATTTTTCAAACGGGTTCAATAATGCAACCGTAATGGTAGCAGATTCCGGAATTATAAATCTCACTGCCGACAACAAATATCTCCTGCTTGTACTTATGAGCGGTGAAAGTTTTGAAAATCTGAAAAAACAAAAAATCAGCAATTCATTTGAAAATGTTCCTTATCGGCGCGAAATTTTTTCGCGTAAAGAGATTCTGATAGAATTTGACTCAGAATTTTCCAGACTCGATGAATCCATCCTCGATGACCAGTACGTAAGTAAAAATGTTACGCAACTTGCCAATTCCATCGATTCGGTTAATAAAATTGTTGACAAAAGAGCTGGCGAGCTGGCGCAGGATATGGTCAGTAACCGTTATTTCGGACGCGAGTATGCATCAAACCGCTCACTTGAAGTAAACGAAAACATAGAGGTAAAAAATTTTAATTCTGATTCGCTTTACAATGCATTAAGTATCGATGAAAAAAGCCGTTCGATAGCAGCTGCTATACAACGTGCAAATGAAATGAATAGTCAGGTACAATACAATAATGTTTTGCTCGGCGAATCAAGTTTTTATGTTACCAGACATAAAATTGAATGGCATAGAAAATTTACACTTTCTTTCGCCTGTCTGATTTTCTTCTTCATTGGCGCACCCCTTGGTGCAATTATTCGCAAAGGCGGATTAGGTGCTCCTGTGGTAATATCTGTTATCATGTTTATAATTTATTATATAATTGACAACACCGGTTTTAAAATGGCACGCGAAAACCTTTGGACAGCATTCGAGGGAATGTGGCTCAGTTCTGCGGTTTTATTGCCCATCGGTATTTTCCTTACATATAAAGCTGCCGTTGATGCTACATTATTCAATCAGGAAGAATACGCTAAAATTTTCAGAAGAATCAAACATAATTTTAATAAAAAATTTCTCAAAAAAACTGACACTTACGAGGAATCTTAAAAAAATACTAAAAAAATGGAAACCAAACTGAATACAATAGAAGAAGCTATTGAAGAAATTAAAAATGGAAAAATTATTATAGTTGTCGACGACGAAGACAGGGAAAATGAAGGTGATTTTATTTGTGCAGCAGAGACTATTACACCAGAAATGGTAAATTTTGTTGTAAAACATGGTAGAGGTGTACTTTGCGCCCCTATTACCGAAGAACGATGCGAAGAATTAGACTTGGAAATGCAGGTTGATAAAAACACTT
>CAYQWD010000156.1:0-220 GCA_964420955.1 uncultured Paludibacter sp.
TTACACGCTGATTAATTTCATCGAGACGGGTATGGCTGTAGAACGGACCACCCATCGAGGCTCCGTTATACATTTTCCACAGTCCTTTCAGTTCAGCACAGTAACCGTTGTTTACCCATATTTCCCTGAAAGCAGGTTCCATATATTTGGTTTCGGTACCGGCATAAGAGCCAGGCAGTTCGCCCGGTATGTTTTTCTTAAAAATTGAATCGCGTTTTGC
>CAYQWD010000156.1:231-6557 GCA_964420955.1 uncultured Paludibacter sp.
AATGTATTTTTATCAGTGTAAGGGTAAGAGTAAATTACCAGATCGAGCCGAACATTTGGCTGACCATTGTTTATCCAGTAAAAATTCTCTTTTTTTGTTGTACGGCTTATTCCAAGCGGGATTTCGATTTTGATTCCAAACATATTTCCAACTTCTGTTATTGCCTTATCATTTAAATAATCCCTGTTATAGCGCTGCTGTCGTTCGCGTTCAGTACGAATAAAGTAATCGAGAATCTGTTCGCCGTAGGTATTAATGGTTGCTTCAAATACTGAATCGTTTGGCGCAACAATTTTTACAACTGATTGCGGATGTGCAAATTTATCTTTCGAATAAACAATTTTTGGAGCGGTATATTTGTCTGAAATTTCAGTAAGAATCAGGTTGCGCGATGGTTTCAACACATCCGAAAAAACTGCACGGGAACACTGTGAAACATCCAAAACAGACTCCGGTTGAGGTAATCCCTTCATTTCCTGTGTTAAAAGAGTATATAATGACCTTCCCGAAGGCGCTTTCCAGTTTGCTTCGTCCATAACAACCAGAATTTCGTATCGTGAGCCGCTTACTGAAGGCATAGTGCTACCAGAAAATTTGCATGAGCTCAACAGTATTATCAACGATAAAAATAAAATGATTTTTGTTTTCATTGTGATTAATTTTTCAAATTATTTATATAGATATCTTTATTTGTAATTGATTTCTTTACTTTTTCTCGAAAAAAAGTGCAAAATACTTTCCATGAGCTTGTTGCGCTCTTTTTCAGAAATAATTGTTTCGAAAGGAAATCCAAGAACACAAACTTTGTAGTTGCCATTATAAGCAACTCCTGCGCTCAGATTTTCGCTCAGATAACGGCAAAATGTAAAAGCTCCATGCGAAGCCGGTTCAATTACATCGGCGGTTTCAATATAATAAGAAGTTTTGTTAGCCAAGTTGTATATATTGAAGCTGCTCTGATTAAATCCTAACGGTGCAATACTATGCGTTACGATCTTATTGTTTTCTGTACTGATTTTTCTGTTGAATTTAATTTTAAGTAAATTTTCTAGAAACAGTTTTTCTTTTGTGTTTACAAATATATTGTCGGCAATATCTGAAGCTACATAAGCTCCACTTACCAACAGGTTTCCACCGTTGAGCAAATATGTTGCTATTTTGTCCTGCAAATCTAAAGGAAAAGTTTTAAATAGCAAGTTTTTTTGATTGTTTAAGCTTGCTGTCTGTTTTTGTTTTCCTGTTATCAGATTTATATATTTGTAGTTATTCAGTCTGATTTCATCATTCAAAACCGATGACATAGAACATGAAACAAACGAAAACCCTGCTGCTTTTATTGCATTTCCGTGCAGGAATGGGTAATCAAAGGTATTGCCGGCTATTACTTTCGTTTCATGTGTTTGCTCACTCGCTCCAAATCCCGGAACATTATTATCGATAAATTTTGAGTGCCTGTTAAAATCGTACTGTTTTCCGGTAAAACTTATGTCGTTTATCAGTGGAACGCCTGCATCCTGATGATTCAGAAATCCTGCTTCGGTGCCATTTTTTGAATAGGAGTCGGGTCCGCTCACTCTATCGAACCCGTTAATTATAAGTACTTCGCCCTCTTCCATCGGACTGCGGTAAGCCGAAAGTATTTCAGAAGGAAAACTTTCGCCACCATCGTTTATAGCCGTAATTTTAAAACTGTAAATTTTTCCAGTTTGAATTTCTAATGTGAAACTGTTATTTTGGGTTTTTTGTCCGTTGTCAAATCCTCCATCGTTAATTCTTGTATAAACCACGTAAGCAGTAGGTTTAGCTGTAGTTTCAATTGTATCAAGAGTTGGTTTCCATCTAAGTTCAAGATTGTTTTTGTTAACAAACACACTGCTGAATGAATTTACGGGCAAAGGTTGCACTACATAATTTTGACCGGAATTAAAAGAAAGATATTTAAGCATTCCTTTATAAATAGCGCGGCTTACCGTGAATCTAAAACGTGGATCGAGACCGAAACGCATATCTGCAAAATTCTGATGTGAAAGCAGTTCGAGCAACATGGTTGGAACTTCGGGCACGCGCGACTCGCTGTATGATCGATTCCACAAACCGCGTCTTGTCCAGCGAGGATGAAATTCAGCTCTAATGTCGTTCACTATTTGAGTTTGAATTATGTCGGTAAGATCTCGGGCTGTCCATCGTGAAGCGCCGTTATTGTAAACGGTTTTTCCTTCCGTATTTTGTATTGTACAAATTCCGAGTGTGCCAATAATCGAATCGTTGGGAGTAATACCTGCATCGGTATGAAAAGAAAATGCCAAATCCAAAGGCACTCCCAAACCTTTGTATTTAGGATTTACTTCTGAACCGCCTGTGAGGAAATTCACCCAGAATCCGCGTGATTGAAAATCATCGGTATAATCGTTTTTTTCTCGGGTACGGCTGTAAATACTGTCAGGAATTCCTGCCCATTGCAACCAATATCTTGCGCCTTCGGCAAAGCGTGGATAGCCACTTTTTTCTGCTTCATAAACATAACCCTTGTGGGTTTCCACAGTAGTTTTTTTTGCTGTGTCGGAATTTTGAATTACAAGTGCAGGACTGAGATTTAGTGGACTTCGAGCAATGTTTCCCATTCCGCCTCCAAATTTTACTGCATCAGCTGTTACAATTCTGTCTGATGCAGTGCTATAGTTGCTTAGAACAACTTTATTCGAATTATTTCGCCCTTTTGCAAACCTGAAATGACCTAAATAGAGCCATGTTCCTCCGTTTATGGTTTGATTAACCGAAAATTCGGTACTTCCGCCTTTGTGAAAAACTGTATATCTTGCATCGTTTGTACTTTTTTGTACTGTTTGATATGACACATAAACAGCATAACTTCCTTCTTCGGGGAATGTTGGCGTCCATTCAATCGTACTGTTTTCATCGTCATTTGAAATAGTGTTTGTAAAGCGATAACTGCCCGACTGAAAGGGATTTTCGCCCGATAACCATGTTTCATGAATATTTCCAAAACCTTTCTCGCCTGTTTTCCATTTTTTTCTATCATTATGTTCACGATAAAGACCTGTGTTTTTTTTGATGTCATTATCAATTATTATTTCATGAAGCTGTGTGTCCCGTTCGCGGGGTACAAATACATTGGCGCCGGCGTTTTCGAGCATTGGCGCTAAAAATGGAAGTACATAAGCTTGTGTATAAAGATCTTCGACCGTCTGAAAAAGACGCGGTCGTTGCCATTCCCATCTATTCAAACGCTGATTGAAATAAATGCCATGACTTTGCCATATGGCTAAATGTTTGTTCTGTAGTCCGCTTTTATTTTGAAAAGGTTTGGAAAGATTGATAACAACCGGTTTTATTTGTGTGGTGTTTTTTTTCTGATTTCTTATTGTTTCTCTGTCAGTTCTGTAAAATTCAGGAATGTGATCTTCAATTTTCCTTGTATCGGTGATACAGACAATATTATAATCAGGATATTTTGAATAAACAACAGATTTTATTGCGTTATAAATTTGTTCTACATTTTTTGGTCTGAAAGGCATAAACGAAAGCGTTTCGTTAGCAGTAATCGTAATTCGTCTGGTTTTTATATCGGCATTAAATGAAGTAACTGAAACCCTGCCGACAGTAGCATATATATTGGCAATTCGCGTGAGAGAGTCTGCAATTATTTTTTGAAAAGAATTGGTTTGTGAATTTGCTGTAGTTTTAAAAATCAACAGAAGTATTATAAGAAATGATAATTTGAAACGCATGGTCAGTATTGAAAGTAAGATGATTTTCTAAGTTATAATGGGTAAATGTTGCAAACAAAAATTATTCGGAAATGGAATTGATAATTTCATGTGTTTTTAACATTGCAGAAAAAGCCTCCCAGTCAAAATTCCACGGATCGGTTTTGCGCTCGGGGGCAATGTCGCTGTGTCGTAAAATGTATTTTATATCGTATCGTCTTCTAATATCATTCACAAGTTCTTTCAGTGAGTGCATTTGTATTTCAGTTGGAGATTCGGTAAACGATGTAATAATTTCTATTCCAATGGAACGATCGTTGACATCGCCTGTGCCATCGGGCAATCGGCTTTTTCCTGCATGGAAAGCTGTATTTTCTTCGTTAACCAAAAGGTAAATATTTCCATCTCTCCCGATAATATAATGTGAGCTTACTTTGTAAATCCTAAACTGCTTTATTACCAGATCAATGTCATACTGATCGCCACCAGAATTGTTAAATGCAGAATGTATAATAATGCTGTTTACTGCACGGGTAGAACTTTTACGCCAGCCAAAATCTACTTTTTTTTCGATAATTAAGGGAGTTGCCGATGTTATTTTAAAAAAAGCTAAAGAAATAAGTACCAGCCACAGCTTTCTGCTTGTAATATTGAAGCCTGAAAAATGCATGATTACGAATTGAAAATAAAACCGTGAATATACATCCAAAAAACATACCTTGCAAATTTTCCAGCCATCATGGATGCTGCTACAATCCAGAATCTGCATTTGAAATAACCCGAAGCTACTGCAATACCATCGCCTATGCCGGGTAGAAATGAAAAAAAAGCAAACCAGTCTCCATATTTATGAAAGCGAACCATAAAACTGTCTAACTTTTCTTTTTTCCTGACTTCCGCGATTTAACACCCAAATTCAAGAAATTCATTTAATTTTTTTTGCTCTTGGTTTACCAAGAGAACTTTTCGTACAATTTCTTGTGATTTTGGTGTTTTAATCTCAATTTCAAATATGCTTTGTGCAATTTCAATAACTTTTGTTGCACTGTAAGGTACTTGCTTTTCTTTTAATTGTCTTTCTAATTCCTTATATACTTTATAAGCGGTAAATGTAAGACATATATGTGCTTCGATTCGACGTTGCAACCTATGAAAAATCGGTCTAATTTTAAGGTCGGTCTTAGCAATTCTAAATGCCTTTTCAATTTTCCATAAATGGTGGTAGTTTTCGAGTATTTCTTCTTTTGTCAGTAAAGAATTTGTTATATATCCTTTTAGTCCATCCCATTTTGCATCTTGATTGAATTTTTCCAAATCAATCTTTACGTTTAACTCTCCCTCGAGCTTTAAGTATTTGTTGTATCCTCTGTTGTTAATACTGGATTTGGTCAATCTGCCAGTTCTTACCTGCTTTTCAAGTTTTCTTAAACCCTTTTCCCTGTTATACTTGTCTTTCTTTGCCCTCTCATCAGAATAGCTGATAATGAGCTTCAAATCATCGGCTTGTATCAATTGACTTTCGCCATTTTTGAGTTGTAGATTTAATATTTTTTGTTGAACTGTATGTTTCTGATTTTTTATTCTGGCTCCTAATATAAATTCGTAATTTTTGGCTTGTAGTTCATTAATATTGGATTGTGATAGAAGTCCTGAATCTGCGATTATTGTCAGCTTTTCAATCTTGTATTTTGATTTAAATGAATCAATTACTGGCAATAATGTGTGTCCCTCAAATTTATTCCCCTGATAAATATCATATGCTAGTGGATAGCCATTCTTACTTACCAGTAGTCCTAAGATAATTTGTGGGTTTTGATGTTTACCTTCTTTTGAAAATCCTGTTTTTCGAAGGTCATCTTCCTGGTCTATTTCAAAATAAAGTGTGGTAACATCATAAAAAACAACGTTGATTTGCCCGCCTAATACATTTAATGAGTGTGCGTAACTTATTTGTTGCACCAATTCCTTTTGCGTTGAATGCAATTTATCCATATATCGATAAATGGCATCTTCGCTCCATTCTTTTTGTTCGTATCGATACAAATACTCCGTTGTTTTTAATTTGCTTTTGGGATAAACCAAACGATACAAAACCAAGCTTCGGAATAACTCGTCGTTTATCTTATTAAACCCAATTTCATCAAATATACGACCTAGTACGAGTTCAATTCCAGCTAATTTTAATTGAGTTACTCCACTTAGCATTTGTTCTATCTGAGCAGTTTCTCCTGTAAAATCAATTTCTCGAATACCTTGATGTTCATTGACCCAAATCGTTGCCAATTTCTTCAGTTCTAAAACACCATCGATAGTCAATGACGACCCAAAACTCTTATGAACTTTGAATTTACCAAAGCTTTTATCTACTACTTGAATATAAATCCTACCGTTTTTATGTCGCAATTCTCTGATAAACATAAAAACAAAGATAATTTTTTAGCAATTAACACCCAAATTTATCATTCGAATTTACATATAATACTGATAATGTGGTATATACGTCTAATAAAACGTGATTTAACATTTATTGCGCGGAAGTCAGGAGTATGATTTTAATATTCCTTTACGACTTTCCCTTGATTGGCGTCCCGGATTTCA
>CAYQWD010000157.1:0-5173 GCA_964420955.1 uncultured Paludibacter sp.
GTAAGAAAATAGCGACTGGTTCGCAGTTACTTGCACAAAGCCACTCGCGCCATCGCAAAAAAACAATTTCAATTTACCAAAACACGTTGGCGAAAGTTGGTAATTAAAATAGCATTTCGTCATCCCGAAGCGAAGCGAGAGAACCAAAATAAAATTTAAATTCGTGTAGTTTTTGTTCAACTCTGTTTGGGTAAATTTGTTTCACTTACACACGATTAACGATTAAACCTTTTTTATGCAAAACTGTTCAGCTTGCACAAATATTACCGTAAGATTTTAAAGGAAAAAGATTTTTTTGTTTATTTGCAAAAAAAAATCACAAAATGGAAAAAAATTACGCCGTTCGCGCAGCAATCAGATGATTGCTGGAGTTTGTGCCGGTATTGCAGAATATCTGAATATCGATGTTACTATTGTACGCGTAGCTTACGTGCTGCTTTCGATTTTCTCTGCAGGATTTCCGGGCATCATCGTTTACATAATTCTTATGCTTATAATGCCTCAGGATTGACATTTATAACTTTAACATCTAAAAAACAATCATCAGGACAGCACAATTATACTACGCTGACCTGGTTTGTTATTCAGAAAAATTTTAAAAATATTTACAATGCCATTCAAACTAACCTCAAACTATTTGCCTACCGGCGATCAGCCCGAAGCAATAAAACAATTGGTAGATGGTTTGAATTTCGGCATCCCATTTCAAACATTATTGGGCGTAACCGGATCGGGCAAAACATTTACTATTGCAAATGTTATTCAGCAGGTAAACAGACCCGCGCTGATTTTAAGCCATAATAAAACGCTCGCTGCTCAATTATACAGCGAGTTTAAGTCTTTTTTCCCCGAAAATGCTGTCGAATATTTTGTTTCCTATTACGATTATTACCAGCCTGAAGCATATTTGCCAACCTCAGATATTTATATTGAAAAAGATCTTTCGATAAATCAGGAAATTGAGAAACTTCGGCTTTCGGCAACTTCTTCATTGCTTTCCGGAAGACGCGATGTAATCGTAGTGTCATCCGTTTCATGTCTGTACGGAATTGGCAACCCTGAGGATTTTACAAGCAATGTTACGGAAATTAGCTGTGGTCAACAAATTATTCGCAACGATTTTTTGCGAATTTTGGTTGATATACTCTACACACGCAACGAACTTGAACTTAACAGGGGCAATTTCAGAGTAAAGGGAGACACTATAGATATTTTTCCTGCCTATGCCGATTTTATTTTGCGGGTTGTTTTTTGGGGAGATAAAATTGACGAAATTCTAACTCTCGACCCCTTAAATCTTTCTGTAATAAGTAGTTTTGAAAGTATTAAAATTTATCCTGCAAGTATTTTTGTTACTACAAAAGAACGAATAATGTCTGCAATCGGTCAAATAGAACATGATAGGGATTTGCAGTCTGAAACCTTCAGAAGAGAAGGAAAAATGCTTGAAGCCAAACGCATTTACGAACGTGTAAGTTACGATCTGGAAATGATAAAGGAACTTGGATATTGTTCGGGAATCGAAAATTATTCGCGTTATTTTGATGGGCGAAATCCCGGAACACGTCCTTTTTGTTTACTCGATTATTTTCCCGATGATTATATTATGGTAATTGACGAAAGCCATGTAACATTACCACAAATAAGAGCAATGTATGGTGGCGATGCTGCCCGCAAGCAAAACCTGATTGAATACGGCTTCCGCCTTCCTGCAGCCCGCGACAATAGACCTTTGCAATTTAACGAATTTGAAAAACTCACCCCTCAAACTATTTACGTAAGCGCTACACCTGCCGAGTATGAGCTTGCTCGATCAGAAGGTGTTGTAGTAGATCAGTTAATTCGTCCTACCGGATTGCTTGATCCTGAAATTGATATCAGACCAAGTTTAAATCAGATTGATGATTTGCTTGAAGAAATAACCCAAAGGGTTGAAAAAAACGAAAGAGTACTGATAACCACGCTTACAAAACGTATGGCTGAAGAACTTGCGGATTATCTTATAAAATCTGGTGTAAAATGCAATTATATTCATTCCGATGTTGATACGCTTGAACGCGTTGCAATTATGGAAAACTTACGCAATGGCGTTTTTGATGTTTTGGTTGGCGTAAATTTATTGCGCGAAGGATTAGATTTACCCGAAGTTTCCCTTGTTGCCATACTCGATGCAGATAAAGAAGGATTTTTGCGTTCGCATCGTTCACTTACTCAAACAGCAGGCAGAGCAGCGCGCAACCTGAATGGCAAAGTAATAATGTATGCCGATAAAATTACAGAAAGCATGCAAAAAACCATTGATGAAACGAACCGACGCAGAGAAAAACAACTTGCTTATAACGAAAAACACGGCATAACTCCACAAGCTATAATAAAAGGACAAAGAAATCAACTGACAAAAATTGACCCTGCTGCCTACACCGAACCTGAACAGGCTGAAAGTATCGCAGCGGATCCGGTTGTGAAGTTCATGTCGAAAAATGCGCTCGAAAAAGCCATTTCACACACAAGAAAGCAAATGTTTGATGCAGCAAAAAAACTTGAGTTTATCGAAGCTGCACAGTTAAGAGACGAACTTATTAAGATGGAAAAAATACTTGAAAAGTTTAACTGATACCAAACATTCTATCAACTTAAACAAAATATTTTTTTTTCCTGCGTATAAACCTTTTTTAAACTTAATTGTTATCACTTAGGAAACAATTTCAATCCACTTTTATTGATTTCACTAACATTTTTATTTAAATCACATTATAAAGCAAAAAAATAGTGCAAAAAAATTTTTTATTATAAAATTTTAATTCTATTTTTGCCTGATAAATCTGTAAAGAAAATAACTTTTTATAAAACTAACTAATACAAAAAACTTATGAAACGAACATTAATCTCTTTTGTATTTGTTTTGCCCTTACTTGTAATGGCACAACAAAAAGATTATTCGCACTGGTCTGTTAGCGGAGGCTTAGGTTTAAATCGTTTTGACGGAGATGTATCGCAAAGTATTTATGCAGCTCTCGCAGATGGTAAAGATATTACAAATTGGACAGGTGGATTAGAAGTAGAATACGCCTTTTCGCCAATTTGGGGTGTTTCATTAAGCTATTATTATTTACCGTACAAAGGTAGTTTCACTGATGGAAAATGGGGTTATGGTAAATTTACCTTTCAAACAAACACAAATAATATTGATTTGAATGCTACCGTAAATTTAATGAAATTGATTTTCCCTGAACTGAAATCAAAATGGCATGTTAATGCTTCGGTAGGTGTTGGTCCAACCTTTTACAAATTCAGTTCATTAGATCTTACCGATCCTGCACTACCACTGTATGCTACCAAGAAAAATGATATTATTAAGGAAGTAAGTGCTCTGTATGAAAATGGCGTAAAAATTGACAGAGAAATTTTCTCAGGAATATCAATACCAGTTACCCTGTCTGCTGAATATAATATTAACAAAAGCCTTGCATTAGGCGGAAAATTTCAGTTTAGAACTTATAACCAGGATGATTTGGAAGGTTTTAAATTTGTTCAAAGTGTGAGTGGTTCAAGTGTGAGTACTGTAAATTTAGTCAATGCTGAAAGAAAGCCTTGGAGAGGTGTTACTAATGATGTGGCAGAAGCTTTTACTATTTATGCACGATACAAAATTAATGCAGTTAATAAAGATCACCTTCGCAACGTAAATATGAAAGAATTTACCGAAAACGAAGATCTTAAAAAATTACAGGCAGACGTAAAAGGTTTGAAAAACAAAGTTAATGACATAGATGGAAAAGTTGAAAATCTGAAACCGCGTGTAGAAAAGTTAGAAAAAACACTTGCCGACGGACCGGATGATGATGGCGATGGCGTTCCGAACCACCGCGATTTGGAGCCAAACACTCCTAAACTCAATGAAGTTGATTTCTATGGCCGTACAGTGCCAGGCAAATTACATGTTGATAAAACTCCAAGCAATATTGTTACTCCCGATCAACTTGTTGATGGAAAAGACAGCGATGGAGATGGAGTACCCGACAGCCGCGATAGAGAACCAAATACTCCAAAAGGCAATCCGGTTGATTTCTGGGGCGTTACAGTAACCAATGGCGATGTACACGGTGCAGCTTCAGTTTATTTCGACTTTGATAAAGTAGATTTCGATGCAGAAGCACTGAAAGCAATCAAATATGTGGGTGATTTAATGAAAGCTGACCAGAGTTTAACCGTTGAAGTAAGAGGATATGCCGACTTTATCGGTAGCATTCCTTACAACCAGAAACTCAGCCAACGCAGAGCCGATGTGGTTAAAGCTAAATTGATGAAAGATTACGGAATAGCCGAAAATCGCATTATTGCAAACGGAAAGGGTAAATTATTTGAACCCAAAAAAGCATATCGTTTAAATCGTCGTGCGAACTTCTTCTTTAATAAATAAATTATTGAAAAATTACAAAAACAAAAAAATGCTCAGTTCAATCACTGAGCATTTTTTTTTAATCTAACTTCATCTCTGTTTAAGCTTTTTAAAAATCATTTTATAAACAGGAGTTTGCACACCATATTTCTCCCCAAGCTGAAGTACTATCCCTGTAAGTGAATCGAGTTCAGTCTTGCGCCGATTCAAAAAATCTGTATGCATTGACGAGGTAGTTCCAAAGGGTAATCTTTCGATATGTTTCAGAGTTGTTTCAATTATATCAAAATCGAATATAACTCCGGCAGCTTTGGCAAGTTCTGATACTTCATATAACAATTTTAGGGTCATTTCTTTTCGTTTATCAGTAGTTAACAAATCACGAAAACCAACCCTAAAATAAGTTGTAAGAGTTGCTGTTGAGGAAATAAAAATAAACTTTCTCCAGATAACTGAACGAATTTCCGAACTGCATACAGCATTTATACCAGCCCTCATCATTAGCTCCTGTAGTTGTTTTTGTTCATTATTATTCTCCGATGGATTTACATTTCCAAAAAACAAATCATGTACCCCGCCTGTACTCTGTACTACACCAGGTTTAATCAGCCTGCTGACGATATACACACAACCATACCATATTTTGTTTTGGGGTAATAAATCGCGTAAATATTCTGTAATATTTACACCATTAAGCAAAGGTAAAATTATGGTGGTTTCACTAATACACGGTCTAATCTGTTCAATCGTCTGTATTAGGTGATAACTTTTAGT